>NZ_JBHSMP010000020.1:0-248981 GCF_042655705.1 Paraburkholderia denitrificans
TCGCCCGAGGCGCCCACCGAGCCTTTCACGGGAATCAGCGGCAGCACGTCGGCGTTGAACAGCGTAATGAGCGCGTCCATCACCTCGCGGCGGATGCCGGAGTGGCCGCGGCCCATGCTCGAGAGCTTCAGCGCCATCAGGAGGCGCACGACCGGGCGCGACATCGGCTCGCCCACGCCCACGGCGTGCGAGAGCACCAGATTGCGCTGCAGCAGTTCGAGCTGGTCGGCCGGAATGTGGGTGCTGGCGAGGCGCCCGAAGCCGGTGTTGATGCCGTAGGCGGGTTCGCCCTTCGCGGCGATGGCGGCGACGGTTTGCGCGCCCGCGTCGATCGCCGCGTAGCTCGCCGGATCGAGTTCGAGTTTTACCGTTTCGCGCGCGATCTGGCGCAGTTGGGGCAGGGTCAGGTGGCCGGGAGTCAGTTTAATCATCACAGGAAAGTTGTATGGACAAGGTAACGTCAGCGTATCGAATTGAGCTTGTCTATACAAGTTAAATTACCTACTCGTATACCCTCGCACGATTCGTCTGATATCCGTGTTTGATGACTTTTTCCTCGCGCGTCAGCCATACCCATCAGTGATAACACTGATTGTTGGCCATCTGGCTGCCACGATATCTTGTATAGACAACTAGCGCCCAACGTGCCGCGTCGAAAACCATTTTTCGGAGACCTCTTGAAGAGAACCGCCTGCTTCGCCGCACTCGTGCTGGCTTCCGGCAACGCCTGGGGCTCGCCTTCTTCGTGCGCATCAAACTGCGCAAGCACGCCGCGCCCTCGCCCGGCACGCGTCATTTCATAGAGGACATCCGTTCATGTTTTTTCAAGGCTTCGGCCCACTACTCCTCGCGGGCACGTGGGAAACCATCAAGCTCGCGGTGCTTTCGCTTGCCGCGGCGTTTCTGCTCGGTCTCGCCGGTGCTGCCGCGAAGCTCTCGCCCAATCGCACGCTCCAGCGCATCGGAACGACGTATACGACGCTGATCCGCGCAGTACCCGATCTCGTCCTGATGCTGTTGCTGTTCTATAGCATCCAGATCTGGCTGAACGACCTGACCGACGCTCTCGGTATGGATCAGATCGACATCGACCCCTTCGTCGCCGGCGTCATTACGCTCGGGTTCATTTACGGCGCGTATTTCACCGAAACCTTTCGCGGCGCCTTTCTCGCCGTTCCCCGAGGGCAGATCGAAGCCGGTTTCGCCTACGGCATGACCGCAAGGCGCGTGTTCACGCGCATCCTTTTTCCGCAGATGATGCGCTTCGCGCTGCCGGGCATCGGCAATAACTGGCAGGTCCTTGTGAAAGCAACCGCACTCGTCTCGATCATCGGTCTCGCAGACGTGGTGAAAGCGGCGCAGGACGCAGGCAAGGCCACGCAAGCGTTCTTCTTCTTTACGCTCGTCACCGGCGCGATTTATCTCGGCATCACCACCGTTTCCAATCTGGCATTGCACCGGCTCGAAAAGCGCTATTCGACCGGCGTGCGGAGGGCTGCGCTTTGATCGAACTCCTTCACCAATACTGGCCGAACTATCTTTACAGTGACGGCTTCAACTACAGCGGCCTCGTCATCACGCTCTGGCTGCTGGTTGTATCGATCGCACTCGGATTTCTGCTCGCCGTGCCGCTGGCCGTCGCGCGCGCGTCGCGCAATCCCTTCGTATCGCGCACGGTCTGGCTCTATACGTACGTTTTTCGCGGCACACCGCTTTATGTCCAGTTGCTGATTATCTACACCGGCATTTACAGCCTGCACTTCGTTCACTCGCATGTATTGCTCGGCGAATTCTTTCGCAGCGCGATGAATTGCACGCTGCTGGCGTTCACGCTGAACGAGTGCGCCTACGCTACCGAGATCTTCGCTGGTGCGATCAAAGACACCGCATACGGCGAAATCGAAGCGGCGCTTGCCTATGGCATGTCGAAATACAAGCTGTATACGCGCATCATCCTGCCGTCCGCCTTGCGGCGTGCGCTGCCGTCGTACAGCAACGAAGTCATCCTGATGCTGCACGCCACGACCCTCGCCTTCACCGCGACCGTGCCCGATATATTGAAAGTGGCACGCGACGCGAACTCGGCCACTTACATGACCTTCCAGGCATATGGAATCGCGGCTGTGTTGTATGCGACGATTGTCTTCGCCCTGATATGGGTTTTCCGGCGCACGGAAACACGCATGCTGGCTTACCTGAAACCGCAAGGGCACTGAACCCCGCGCCGCCCTGTTGGAGTGTATTGAGAATGTACAAGCTGATTGTCGACGACTTGCACAAGAAGTTCGGCGAGAACGAAGTTTTGAAGGGCGTATCGCTCAAGGCGAAAGCTGGCGACGTGATCAGCCTGATCGGTTCCAGTGGCTCGGGAAAAAGCACGTTCCTGCGCTGCATCAACTTCCTCGAATCGCCCTGCTCAGGCCAGATCACGCTCAACGGCGAGCAGATTCGCACGACGGCCGACCGCAATGGCGGCCTGCGCGTGAGCGATCCGAAGCAATTGCAGACGATGCGTACGCGCCTGTCCATGGTGTTTCAGCATTTCAACCTGTGGGCACACATGACGGTGCTCGAAAACATCATCGAAGCGCCGATTAGCGTGCTGGGACTGAGCCGCAGCGAGGCGGAAGACCGTGCGCGCAAATATCTGACGAAGGTGGGTCTTTCAAACGGCGTCGAGCACAAGTATCCGTCGCATCTGTCCGGCGGCCAGCAACAGCGCGTAGCGATCGCACGCGCGCTGGCGATGGAACCGGAAGTGATGCTGTTCGATGAACCGACCTCTGCGCTCGATCCCGAGCTTGTCGGCGAAGTGCTGAAAGTGATGCAGGCGCTGGCGGAAGAAGGCCGCACCATGATTGTCGTTACCCACGAAATGGGGTTCGCACGCAATGTGTCGAATCACGTCATCTTCCTGCACCAGGGGAAAATCGAAGAGCAAGGCGATCCGCGCGAGGTGCTGAATGCGCCGCGCAGCGAGCGGCTGCAACAGTTTCTCGCGGGGCGGCTGAAGTGAGTATCAGCCGGTGCGACCGGCGAATGGAACGGCAGGAACGCGTGGTCCGATCATGCGTGGCGCGTGAGGATTAGCGCGCGCGTAGACGCCTGGCGAAACTGGCCGAAGCCGAAGCGGATCTCGGCCGCGCCGGGCGTGTAGACCATCCGCCATTCCCGTTCCTCCAGCTCCGCTGGGCGTGCCGGGCACGCGGGTTCGTGATTTTGCACCTCGCTGCAGCCTCGGTCCCGACTACCCATTCTTACGCATCCAGCCGATGGCACCCTGAGACAGATCGTCAAACAACGTAAAAATCCGATCCTGTCTGCGTCGCCAAATAAATCGAAGAATCTCGTCATTGCGATTTAATAAAGGATCACTAAGATCCTGATCTACCGATCGCCCGATCGATACACGCTTCGTCGCTTCATGGCTTCATCACGCCGATCGTGCAGTTCGTCGCACACATCATCGGCGCGCTGATTTCCGCCCCTCCAATCCAGGAATGCCGACCGAAACGCCACCCGAAGTGGTGTCGCCTGTATATTTTTTCGCATATCTTATGAATTCGAATTCATCACAATCCCCGCGCAGACACTTTCTCGCCGCAGGAACCGCAATGGCCGCAACGTCCGCCTTGAGTGCGTGCGGCAGCAACGACGTCCCGGCGACGCCTGCGCCTGTTACAGACACCGAACTCCAGTCGCAAATGACCGGCAAGCTGCACGCGCAGCTCGGTGACGCCGCAACCGTCAACGCGATTGTTCCGGTCATGATGGACGTCGGCTTCACGTGGTCGCTCCCGTCGATTCCGGCCGCGCAGATTGATTCGATCGTCGCGTACAGCTTCGGCAATCGTCCGAATGCCGCAAGCGGCAACACGTCGAGCACCGGCGACAACCAGAGCGCGCTGCCCGATCCAGGCCCGACCAACGAAGCGCTGGCCGATGCAGTTCACCGGATCTACCGGTTGAAACCGGTCAAGATCTACGCGCAATGGGAAATCGCACGCTTTCTGGTTTCGAAGTACCGGATGGGCACGGACGTGCTGACCTCAATTGAGCCGAACGTCGCAAGCGACGGCACGATCGTGTATCTGAGCACGGTTGGCGTGGCGCTCGAGGTCATCAAGCGCGCGGGCGGCGCTGCGGCGATGGGCAACGTCGCGGTGGTCGGCCATCGCGATCACGCGAAACGCTGCATCCTGACCTCGCAACATGCGGGCATGAAGGCATTCGCGGCGAAGGAAGTGCCGCTCCCGGCGGCGTATGACGCGCAGTCCGGCCAGCCGTGGACGCGCAGCCGCAGCCTGTATCTCGTGCACGACATGTACGCGCAAATGAACATGCAGTCGATGCTTGCCACGAGCCGGGCATTTCCGAACGGCTGACGCAATCCGCCTCACATAGACCACGAACGATCATGCAAACTCGCCGTCACTTCCTGGCATCCGCACCCGCGCTCGTCGCGGCGTGCGCCGTCAGCAACCCTGGCTACGCCAGCGATACCTCCGTTTCCGATGCCGAACTGAAGCGTCAGATGCTCGGCAAGCTGACAAACGAACTGAACGATCAGACCGTCGCTGGCACCGAATCCACGTATCTCTTCAACACGTTCTTTTCGTGGACGCCGCCGGCCGTCGACGTCGACCGGATCAATACGATCGTCGCGTACAGCTTCGGCAATCGCGCCGCGACCGGCGGCGGCGCGCCGACGCCCGGCCCCGTGAATGAACAGATCGCCGATGCAGTGTTTCAGCTTCGCCAGAAAATCTCCGCGCCGATCTACGCGCAGCAGGAAGTCGCGAATGTGCTCGCGGCGAAGTACCCGATGACCACTGGCGTCACGTCGATCGGAACACCCATCGGACCGGGCAGCCTGGACGTCAACGTGCCGACGCCCGACGGCGTCGCTGCCGAGATCGTCAAGCAGGCCGGCACGGCTGCTGCACTGGGAAGTGTGGCTGTCGTTACGCACGCGGATCAGGTTGCGCTCGCCATTCAGATGTCGCGTGGAGCTGGAATGAAAGCGGCGGCGGCAAACGGACTGACGCTGCCGTTGGCGTATGACGCGTCCGCGCAGCAATCGGCGCTTCGCCGTCGCGATCTCTATCTACGTGGCAACCTTGCCGCGCAGTTGGCGATGCTGCGGCTAGCGCTCATCAATCAGCAATACCCAAACGGGTAAGCCTGCATCGCTTTTTCTCCACGAGGATTCACCAGAAGGCGCGCGTAGCGAAGCAGCGCGGCTGGCCGCGACGGGTCGTGCGTCATTGGACCGACGATATCGCGATCTTTGTCCATCGGTTTAATCGGGCGCTTGCCACGTTGTAACGTCGTATCCCGGCCACTTTTCGGACGCCTTTACGCACACAACGTGTAGCTTCAAGTTAAATGCCTTGGCGGCCCCGTTTGAGCGGGTGTGCGCCAACGGCCGGGAAACCCATGAAAATCTGATTGGCGCGCGGTTGCTGACCTTTTGGGGCGTGGCAGCCGGACTTGCGGGCGCCTCCATCCTCGTCGACCTGCTGATTCAGGCCTTTGCACAGTTCCTGTTTACCATTGCGGGATTCGGGCTCCTCGTGGCGGGCGGCCGCGGAGGAGCGCTGATAGAGTGGTTGTCGACCGGGCTGGTGGTGGCGGCAGCAGCGCTCATCGGCTTCTATCTCGCACAGCGCTTTTGGCTGCTTGCCCTGCTCGAACGCGGCTTGTTGGCGGCGGCGCGCTGGTTGAAGATGTCCTTCGGCAAACTCGGACTCCACGACAACCTGCAGCGCATCCACGCAAACAGAACAGCGCTGCTGAGCGCCGTCTTCGCCCACCTGACTGCGTGGTTCATCGGCGTGACAGAGATATGGATCACCCTCACGTGCATGGAGGCCAAGCCGACCCTCACAGAAGCGATGGTGCTGGAAAGCCTCGGGGTGATCGTGGATGCGTCCCGGCTATCGCTGATCAAGGCGTTCAAGGATTGGGGATTTGAACCGATCCCGTGCGCTTTCCTGAGTTACAGACCGTTCGGCGGCGCCTTCCATTGCGCGACGCTCGACATTCGCCGTCGCGGGGAGCTGCAATCCTGCTTCTGAAGCGTCGATCCGTTCGGGTTGGCGGCCGGTAACACAGCCACCGGGCGGGCGGCGAACATGGGCATTCAGCGTCGTGCGCGACGCATGCTGCTCGACGTCATCGCGAACGGTTCTAGTCGGCCGTCTTACGATTGCCGGATCATGGCAATGTTCTTCGAAATTCCAATCTAATCCCATAAATGAAGGTGACAATGCAGCAAGAATGCAGATGAAACTATTTGGAAATGATCCTTGCGGCACGGAAAAATCTTTCATATGATTGGTTATCCTGATGAACCATGTTAGCCTTGTCACGTTAATTTTCACGAAAACTTCATTGCAAATCTTCCGAGGTGTTGATGATGGCTGTATGCGCAGCGTGAATCGGCGCGCGTTTGTCGAGTTCCAGTGAACCGTTTACGCCATAGCACCGATGGTTCGGTTCGATCTGGCGAGGCAAGGCATTGGATAACCCCTCCTTCCACGACGCGATCCTCGCCCATCATCTGGAGTTAAATCGTGGCCGCAAGCCATCTCCATAGAAATTTGTTTTCGATGTCCTATAGGATTTACGTTCACAACGCATAATCTTTTTATTAACTTTAAATATTTAATAAATCAAGAAATGCTCTGTCTCAGTATTATCGTCTTTGGCACGACGGGGGGGCAGCCTACTCAAACCCCGCAGCGTCGCGCACACTTCCGGGAACGTTGTGCCGATGCACTGCGGTAACCCGGTTTCGACGCATGGTGGAGGAGTCAAATTGACGCGCCTCATTGGAAGTTGCGAGTTTCTGCCCCGAACGACACGCAAGCTGGTAAAAAAGCGCGCCGGGCAAGGGTTTTCGCTTCCGGGATTATCCTGTAGTGTTGCGCTGCTCCGATGTCTGCCGCTCAGACCACGCGCCTGCCAGGCTCGCGCTGGCCGCGATGCAGCGCCTCAAGATGCCGGCATGCAGCTGGCACGCGGTGAATTCCGGTCGTGCAATTGCGATACGAAGCATGATCGTTGCACCCGTTGCGGGACCGATATCCCGCCACTTAATCACGTTTTCTCAACCTTGAACTGGAGATTGAGCGATGCACCGCACCTTCCGCCAACTCGCTATCGCACTGCCGCTTGCCGCCACCTCGCTTGGTGCTTCGGCTGCCGCAATGATGGTTTCCGACTGCTGGATCCGCTCGATGCCGGGCGAGACGCCCTCAGGCGGCTACTTCAAGCTCATGAACATGAGCAGCAAACCCATTGATCTGGATGGCATCCACACCGAAGCGTTCGGCATGTCCGCGCTGCACCAGACACTGACGAGCGGCAGCACCTCGAAAATGGTGCCGATCGAGAAGGTGACGATTGCGGCCAATAGCACGTTCGCCTTCGCGCCAGGCGGCTATCACGCGATGTTCGAGAAGCCGAAGGCGTCGCTCGCGGTCGGCTCGACGGTGCCCGTTACTTTCAAGTTCAGCGACGGCGACCGCATCGAGGCCAAATGCGCTGTAAAGAGCGCGACTGGCCAGTAAGGCAGCAGTACGGCTGCGAGCGCGCGGATCAACGCAGCCCGACCAACTACTGATCGAGTGGGTCAACCCGAGAAATATGCAGATTAACGGCGGTGCATACGATCCCGGTATGCCGGTGAAGTCGCCGTAGTAAAGCGGTTGACCTTTTTATTCTCTCCTGTCCGATTCCGCGATATGTCGCCGAGGCTTGTGTCGTTTCGCTTACCCCCCGTACCCTCATCGATGTTCAGCGTCATCCTCGGATTGTCCGGCCTCGGACAATCATGGCGAGTTGCAGAGCGGCTTTGGGGAATCAGTGCGCATGTCGGGGAGGACATCCTTGTCGTGGCAACGGCGATTTGGGCGAGTCTCCTGTGTGCGTATATCGTCCACGCGATTCGTCGTCCGGATCTGATGCGGGCGGAATTCAAGCACCCTGTTGCAGGCGGGACACCCGCGCTGGCAGGCATCGCCACCTTCCTGATCAGCCAGGCTGTCACGATCTGGTCGACATCGTGGGCGTGGGGATTGCTGATTGCGGGCATTTGCTGGCAGCTCGCGTTTTCGGCGTGGCATACGGGCACGCTATGGCGCGGGGAGCGGCGGGCCGAAGACACGACACCGACGCTTTACCTGCCGACCGTCGCGGGCAGCTTCACCAGCGCCGCGGCATTCGGCGCATTGAATCAGCCGAGCTGGGCGTGGCTACTTCTCGGCACCGGCGTATTTTCGTGGCTCGCGTTGGAACCGCCGATAATCCAGCGGCTCTGGAGCGGCCACTCCCTGCCCATCGCACAACGTTCTCTACTGGGTATTCAGTTCGCACCGCCCGTCGTTTGTGGAGCGGCCATACTGGTTGTCGCGCCCGGTACGCCGCCGGAATGGTTGCTGATGCTGCTCGGCTACGGACTATTTCAGACGCTGGTGGGACTCAGGCTGAAATCGTGGCTGAAGGAGCAACCGTTTGGATACGCGTGGTGGGCCTTCAGCTTCGGCGTTGTCTCGGGAACCGTGGTTTGCCTCAAGCTCGCCGTTCGTGGCGTACCGTCCGCGATATCGCTTTCCTGGCCCGTGTTTATCGGCGCGAACCTGTTTATTGGCTATCTCAGCGTGAGAACAGTGTGGCTGGTTGCCCGTGCAACGATTGTGCGTGAACATCGTAGCGTGGTCTAACCACATGGCTCCGCGTTGCGCAGCCGTTCGATCTGCGCGAAAGCGTCCGTATAAGCAGCAGGCGCTCGTAAATGCGGTTCAAGTGCTGTCGCGCGGTACGACCGTGTACTCGATCTTGACGGTCCTGGCGCGCGGCTACCCCTCCTCCTCAATCGCACCGAGCGCGGCCAGCAACGCGTCCCCGGCACGCAGCCCGATTCCATAGGCATCCACGGCAACCGTCGTGATCGTCGGGTAGCTGCACCAGGCGACCTCAAAATCGCCGAAACCGGCCACCGCGATATCGTTCGGCACCGACAAGCCGCGTCGATGACATTCCATGATTGCACCAAAGGCCGACATATCGCTCACGCACATCACCGCGTCCGTGTCGGGCCATGCTTCAAGCAAGGCGCCGAGCGCTGGCGCGCCGTGACTCATCGTGACGGGCGATTCGCCAACCCACGCGGCCTTCGAATTGGAAAAGCCCACACTCATGTCGATCGGATTATCGCCGTGGAGGCCTGTATCAACGGCGCATTCTATTCGACCGGCCAGCGCTGCACGGCATCGAGCCGACTGATCGGGACGGCAGGCATTTACGATCGCTTTATCGAAGCGATAAAAGCGCGCATGAGCACCCTGCGCATCGGCCACGCACTCGACGCGGCGACGCAGATCGGCCCGGTCGTCGACGAAAGCCAGCTCGCGCAGGACGAACGGTACATCGCGATTGCGCGCGACGAAGGCGCAACGGTATTCGGCGGTCAACGTGTCGAAGCCGCGACAAAAGGTTTTTTCCTCGCGCCCGCGCTCGTCACGGAAACCACATCCGCCATGCGCATCAACCGCGAGGAAGTATTCGGCCCGGTGGCATCGGTCATCAAGGTAAAGGATTACGAAGAAGCGCTGGCCGTCGCGAACGATACGCACTTTGGACTTTCAGCCGGTATCTGCACGACGTCGCTGAAATACGCGGCGCACTTCAAGCGTCATGTTCAGGCCGGGATGGTGATGATCAACGCGGCGACCGCAGGGGTCGATTACCACGTTCGGTTCGGCGGACGCAAAGGTTCGAGTTACGGACCGCGGGAACAAGGCAGCTATGCCAGGGAGTTCTATACTGTGGTGAAGACCGTCTATGTCAATTCAGGCGCCGTGTAAGCGGCATTAACGGCGCTGCTTGCGGGACGAGACGCGTGAGCGTCGAATCCCGTGGAGCCATCGCGGTGCCATGACCGGCACCGCCAGTCAACCAGCGCGGACACCACATGATCCGGCTCGCCAACGTGATTCTCGTGTTGCACGCGCTGATCGTGCTGTTTATCGTCGGCGGTCTGATCGCAATCTGGGCCGGCGCATACTGGCAGCGCGGCTGGGCACGCAATCGCGTGTTCCGGACATTGCATATCGTCGCCATCGGTATCGTCGCGGCCCTCGCGGTTCTCAATGTGCCGTGTCCTCTCACCGTGCTGGAAGACTTTCTGCGCACCGGAACGGCTGGCCCGCAAGGTTTCATCCAGCATTGGGTGAGCGCCCTTCTCTATTACAACTTCCCGGGCTGGGTGTTCACGTTCATTTACGTCGTGTTCCTGCTCGCGGTCGCCATCACGTGGCGCCTTATCCCGCCCAAACCCCGCTTCTGACTGAATTACGTTTCTCTCACGCATCGAAATCCACGCAATTAACGTCCCATTAAGTGGTCATGCTGCCGTGCGTCTTGACATGCCGTTTATCGATCACCTAGCCTCTTTGAGTCAGGGCGGTACGGCCTGGTCGATGGGGGAGACATATGAAAAGTATGCAGAAAGTCCTGTATCCCACGGCAATTGGCATGCTGATCACGCTCGCGTTATCGACACACGCGCTGGCAGCGGGCCCGAAAGCGGTAAGCGGCCCGGGCGCCGATCCGGCCTGCTTCAAGCCCGAATCGGCCAGCACGAAATTCTTCCAGTGGCCAGCCAATCATGGCCCGTACCGGATCGCGCTCGTCAATGGTTTCATCGCCAACGACTGGCGCGTCCAGATGATCCGCGTCGCCAAGGCGTATGTCGCGCAGCCGGCCGTCAAGAAGGACATCAGGGAATTCAAGGTCGTCTCCGTCGGCCAGGACGTGGCCGCACAGATCGCCGCCGCGAACAATTTCATCGATCAGGGCTTTGACGCGATCATCGTCGATGCCAATAGCTCCGCCGCGTTCAAAGGCGTCGTGCGCAAGGCCAATGCAAAGGGCGTGGTTGTCGTCTCGTTCGATAACGTGATCGACGACCCGGAACAGATTTCGGTCAACGTGAATCAGCATGGCCTCGGCGAGATGGCCGCAACGTTCCTGCTGAAGCAGGCGAAGCCCACGGGCGACCTCACATTGCTGCATGTCCGTGGACCGTCCGGCCAGCCGGTCGATCTTGCCCGCAATCAGGGCTTCCATGAAGTGCTCGACAAGTCGGGCCGCAAGGTAAAAGTGGTCGATGTAATCGGCAACTGGGCGCCAGGCGACGCGCAGAAGGCGACCGCCGACGCGATCACCGCCGGGGGCGTTTTCGACGGCCTGTACGTTCAAGGCGGAACGCAAGGCGCGGTTCAGGCGATGCTCGATGCCGGCAAGTTCAAGGCGCCGATCTCGGGCGAAACGGAAAACGCCTATCGGCTGCTCTGCAACAAAGCCAGCCTGACCTGCCAGTCCGGCGGCACGGGTCCGGCGCAGAGCGCAGTCGCAATCAAGACGGCGATTGCCGCGCTGCAGGGCAACGTGATTCCGCAGGCCATCGCCCTGCCCACCTCGGTCGATTACTCACCGTTCGTAGCGGGTAAAAACGTCTTCCCGAATCTGCCCGGCAGTTTCTTCGCCGGGAATAACTTCCCGAGCTGCAACATCGGCTTCTCTGCCGAAGAAATCGCGGCGCAGTCCGGTACGAACAACTGAGCGGGAAGACTGCACGAAAACCGCGGCACGATCGATTACTGCGCCGGGCAGGACGGAGACGCACGAAGATGGCTGAAGGAACGCCGGGCTCACTGCTGCGCGTAGAGGGCATTTCGAAACACTATGGCGGCGTTCGGGCGCTGGAGGACGTGCAATTCTCCTGCCGCGCGGGTTCGATTCACGCACTGCTCGGTGAGAACGGGGCGGGCAAATCCACCTTCATCAAGATCCTCTCCGGCGTTGTGCTGCCAGACAGCGGAAGCATCGTTCTGGGCGGTACAGCGGTCAGCTTCGCCACACCCAAAGCCGCGGCAGATGCAGGGATCGCCTGCATTTTCCAGGAGCTCTCGCTGCTGCCCGATCTCACCGTGGCCGACAACATCTGCATTGCCGGGCGGCTACGCCGGTTCGGGCGAATCGACCGGGTCGCCGAGCGGCGGCGGGCCGAGGAGATGCTCGCCCTGATCGGCGGTGAGGACATCCATCCCGCCGCGCCCGCAGGCAGCCTGCCGCTGTCGCGCCAGCAGATGGTCGAAATCGCCAAGGCGCTTGCGCGGCAACCGAAAGTATTGATCCTGGACGAGGCCACCTCGGCCCTGACCGCAGCCGACGTGAGCAAGGTCTTTACGCTTCTGAAACGCTTGCGCACGCAAGGAATGGCCATCATCTACATTTCCCATCGAATGCATGAGATCGCCGAAATTGCCGACGACTGCACCGTCTTTCGCAATGGCCGCTACGTCGAGACGTTCGCCGCCGGTACGCGATCCGATGACGCCATCGTCGAGATGATGATCGGCAGGGAATATTCGAGCGCGTTTCCACCGCTCGGCGGAACCGCTCGCGAAGGCAAACCGGCGCTTTCAATCCGCCATCTCTCGTGGACCACTGCGTTGAAGGACGTGTCGCTCGACGTGCATCCGGGCGAAGTGGTCGGCCTTGGCGGGCTCGACGGCCAGGGCCAGCGGCAGTTTTTGCTGGCGCTCTTCGGCGTGCTGATCGGCGTTGCGGGCGAGATCGAACTCGACGGCAAGCCGGTCAGGATCGCAAGCCCGCGGCACGCAAAATCGCCCGGACTCGGCCTGGCCTTGATTCCCGAGGACCGCAAAAACGAAGGGCTGATGCTGCCGATGACCGTACGCGAAAACCTGTCGTTCGCCGCGCTCGATTTGGTGAGCCGGTTTGGCCGGATCGACCGCAAAGCCGAATCGCAGTTGATCGATAGAGTCGTGCGCCAGCTGGCGATCAAATCGGACGGGCTCGACGGCCCCGTGGCCGCGCTTTCCGGCGGCAATCAGCAGAAGGTGGTGATCGGCAAATGGTTGATGACGCAACCGCGCATCGTGCTTCTGAACGACCCGACCAGAGGCATCGACGTCGGCACGAAGCAGGAAATCTATCATTTGCTGCGGCGGCTCGCGGAGCAAGGCACGGCAATCCTGTTCTATTCCACCGACTACGATGAATTAATGGGCTGTTGCGACCGTGTGGCCGTCTTTTACGACGGCACGGTCACGCGCATGCTACAGGGCACGGAACTCACTGAGCACAACCTCATCGGCGCGGCGCTGAACCTGACGTCGACGGCCAACCAGTCACCCAGCCATCGCGGAGCAACCGGATGAGCGCCGACGAGAGCGGATCATGACGGGCATCGGAACGCGCCTTCCTGCGCACAGACGGCACAACGGCACCTGGCGCTACTGGCTGGCGGCGCAGCGCGGAGCGCTGATCGCCGCGGCGATCTTTGCCATCATGTTCGGCGTTTACGGTGCCGCCCAACCGATGGGGCTCAGCGTCGACATCGTCAACACAGCAGCCAACAAAGGCGCGCTGCTCGCGCTGGTCGCCATGGCGCAGACGCTGCCCGTTCTGACCGGCGGGCTCGATCTTTCCGTGGGCATGATCTTCATGCTGGGCAATTGCCTCGCATCGACCATCGTCACCGGCAGTCCGGCCGCAACGGCGCTGGGCATCGTCGGCGTGCTGGCCGAGGGCCTCGTTTGCGGCTTCGTCAACGGCTTGATCGTCGTGTATGGCCGCCTGCAACCGCTGATTGCCACGCTTGCGACCAGCGCGATCTATTTCGGCATCGCGCTCGCGCTGCGCCCCCAGCCCGGCGGCGAAATCAACGGCGATTTCGCCGACTGGATGACACGCTCAACGTTCGGCGTTCCCTCCTCCGTACTGCTGATCCTCGCTGCCATCGTGTTCGTCTGGATGCCCTACCGGAACTCGACACTCGGGCGGGCCGCCTATGCAGCAGGCTCATCGGAGCAGGCCGCGTATATGTCGGGCGTGCCGATTGCGCGCGCCAGGCTCGGCGCCTACACGCTCGCCGGGTTTTTCGCCGCGTTGGGCGGGTTGCTGCTGACCTGCATTACCTATTCCGGCGAAGCGCGCGCCGCGCTCGGCGGCGACTACACATTAAATTCGATCGCCGCGCTCGTGATTGGCGGCACGTCGCTTTTTGGCGGCTCTGGCGGCGTGGTCGGCTCCGTCTTCGGGGCATTTGTGATGCGCACGGTCGGGGATCTGCTCATCGTCTTCAACATCAATCCGGTATTGCAGCCGCTGTTCGTCGGGGCCGTGCTGCTGTTCGCGGTCAGCCTCGGCTCACTGCGCCTGCTGCGCGTGCGCAACAAGCTGGACCTCTTCCGGTAGGCCCCATGCTTCGCTTCATGCCAAAGATCGATGCCGCGACGCTGACCGCCTTCGGTTGCATCGCCCTGCTGCTCTTGTTGGGCGGAGCCGCCAAGCCGGGATTTTTGTCCGTTGGCTACCTCGTCCAGCAGCTCCAGGTCGCTTCTTTCCTCGGCACCATCGCAACCGGGGAGATGATCGTAATTCTGATGGGGCAGATCGACCTGTCGATCCCCTGGACCATCGCCATGGGCGGCATGATGGCCACGGGTGCGTCGGGCATCCTTGGGCCCACACTCGGCGTGCCGCTCGCAATCCCGTTCGGGATTTTCTGCGGTTTTCTCGTCGGTGTGGTGAACGGCCTGGGGGTTGCCTGGTTGCGTGCGCCTTCAATGATCTTTTCGCTCGGCATGAATGCCGTCGCGCAGGGCCTCATGGTTTATCACACCGGCGGCTTCGCGCCGCAGGATCGGGCCACCGGTTTCATGATCGCTGTAGCCAGCGGCCAGTTGATTCCGGGCATTCCGAATCCGCTGCTCGTCTGGATCGCGCTTGGCACGGTCACGGCCTACATGCTCACGCGCACCCGGCTGGGCAGGCAGATCTACGCGATCGGCAATCGCGAGAGGGCCGTTTTTCTCTCCGGCGTCGACAGCCGACGCGTCATCCTGATCGCGTTTGCGCTGTCCGGCGCCTGCGCCGCAGCGGGCGGCGTACTGCTTGCCGGCTGGGCGAACCGCTCCTACCAGGCGATGGGCGACCCGTACCTGCTGCCGACGATCGCGGCCATCGTGCTCGGCGGCACCAATGTACTTGGCGGCCGCGGCACCTATCTCGGCACCATCGCAGGCGTCATCCTGATCACGTTATTGCAATCGATTCTGTCCGTGCTGCAGCCGCAGGACTATTTCGCGCAAATCGGCATCAAGCTGCCCGCCGATGTGTTCCGCCAGGTCGTTTTCGGGCTGGTGATCATCATGATGATGATGCTTTACGGCCGCGAAAGACTGATTCGCTAGCGCAGCTCGCCGCCATTGAAACTTGAAGCACCATCGCGCTCAGAGCCGCCCCACGAGCGTGACATTGGCCATTCTGCGGCGCAGATGACAGGTGAAGCGAACGGCACCGGACACCTGACCGATAAGAAAAAATCAGTGCGCGGATAATGCACTTGCGGAATCCAGCGAGTTCTCTCGCACAACCAACAACTAGCGGAGTTCATCCATGATCTTCACGAACGGGTTTACGTTTGCAAATTTTATTGTCGATGTGTTTTCGATTTTCATGTTCATATTGTGGTTCTGGCTGTTCATCACGGTCGCCAGCGACTTGTTCAGCCGACACGATATTTCCGGCTTCCAGAAAGTAATATGGGTCATTTTTCTCATCGTGCTCCCGTACATCGGCATATTTGCTTACCTTCTTACGCAGGGCAGAAAAATGGCCCTCCGCGGTCAGGAGCGAGCGCAAAAAGCGCGCGACGAAATACGCCAGGTCGTTGGCTTTAGCGTTGCAGACGAAATCGAGAAGCTCGATCGCCTGAAGTCGACCGGTTCGCTTACGGAGGATGAGTACAAGCGGCTGCGCGCCAAACTCGTCGCCTAAGATCAACCGGGGCTTAGACGAGACTGCCATTGAAGAAAAGGTGTGCATTCACGTTTCGGGTGCAGTGGCGTCGCCAGCCGACGCTGCTGTCCTGATGAATGCTTTCACTCGCACCTTTATAAACGATTGTGCGTATCTCATTTGCATAACTGCCGATACGTATGGCGCGCAAGATCAATTTCGGTTCGCAATTCACAGGCAGCCGAGACGCAATCGCGCTTTAATGGATGTATGGCGGCTTGATCATCGGACAACGCGAGCACCTTGTTTGGGGCTTTCAGATAGTCGAGCTAAACTGTCGCGAGCAGGAGACCAGCACCGCTCAAGGCGGATATCGGTAAATAACATCTACTTCACACGCAATGGGTTGATGCAGTTGCCCGACTACTCGCTATCACCGGCAACACGATATGAACGGCACTACCTACTCACTTTCCAATGAGGTTCGCTCATGAAAAGCCAGCTTGTTCTTTCTGCTATCGCAGCACTTCTCGTCAGCGTTGCCGTACCCGTCATGGCGCAAAACGCACCGGCCCCGAACGAAAGCCAGGGCACCGGCCAGCAGCAGGTCATGCCGACCATGCCGCATCAGGATTGGCACGAAGGTAAACGCGTTCCCACCAAGTACCGCCATTACAACTTCGTCATGAAAGACTGGAAGAGCCACGGCCTGGACGCACCGGCTCGCGGACAAAAATGGCTCGGCGTCAACGGCGATTACGTGCTCGTCACGACGAAGGACTGGAAAATCGCCAAGATCGTTCCGGGCACGCCGCAGTAAACGCACGCAGTAAAGTCACTTCGCCCGTTCAAATGCCCTGCACCGGAGTGCATTCAAGGCACTCCGGTCTCACCCTGCAAGCTGGCGTCCCGCAACCGCGTGCTTACGGCATGCGCCGTACCCGCACCTTGTGAGCCCGTCCCATCACTGAAATCGTGCACTAGCTAACCGGCGGAACGTCTTCCCGCGTCAACAGCAACGCGAGCGGCCGCGTCGAATCGAACGCCGTGAAGATGATGGTCAGCACCACGGTTCCCGGCACGGCGATAAATGCCCCGGCAACGCCCCACAGCGCGGTCCACGCAGCAAGGCTCATCAGAATGACCGCGGGGCTGAGGTTCAGCGACCCGGCCATCAACCACGGATCGACAATATTGCCCATCACGAAGTTGATCGCCGACAACGCGATGGCGAGCATGGCCGGCTCGCTCCATTGACCAAACTGGAGCGCGGCCAGCAGGGTTGGAATGGCCACGGAAATCAGCGACCCGGCGTACGGTACGAAGTTCAGCAACACGATGAGTAGGGCCAGCAGTGCGGCAAATTCCAGATCGATGAAATGCATGCAGATCCAGCTGAGCACCCCGAGCGCCACGCCAAGCAGCGCCTTCAGCGCCAGATAGGTGCCGATTCTCGCGTTGATCGTGTCAATGACCCCATCGAGATCGGCCTTCCCCCGCATGACCGTCAATAGCTTTCTCCTGAATCTCCCATGCTCGATCATGAAGAACGCCGTATACAGCATGACCACGAACGTGGTGGCCATAATCGATGAAATCGATCCAAGCAGCGAGGTGATAATCGCCTGAACGTTGACGGTGCCGAGCAGTTCACGGCGAAACGCTGTCCATGTCGGCTCCGTTTCGATATGCAGCAACGCAGCGAACTTCGTCAACAACGCGAGCAGCGTCGCTTCGTACTTCGGCGCTACGGCCACCATCCGGTCGCTATCGATGAACAGAAGCTTCGCCGCGAGATACACGGCAATCAGGATGAGCACCGCGGCGCTCCAGTAACGCACACCTGCTCGAAGACGTTTGCCAACGTGCGGCAGGCGCCGGAGAATTTCCGCAAGCCCGAATATGACGTAGCACGTGATGATCGCGAAAGCGATCGGCGCCAATACCGGGCGCCCAATGAAAAGCACCCAACCCGTAATAGCGCTGATGACGACGAGGCAAGTGCAAGTGACGAGATCCTGTTTCATGGGCCCTTTTTAGCAAGACCTCCTCTCAACCGCCAGAACCTCAGGCAGTACGAGAATGCGTGGGTACGCGTCATGAAATCCGCCGCAATTCACACGCGACGGACGCAACGCAGGCAACGCACGTAAAAACCGTCTGCAATTCAGCTATGCTGCCGCTCATTATGAACCACGTTTGATCTGTGCGAATACAACCTGCCATTCATACTGCATGCGGTTATTGTTGATCTGCGTCGTCCATGAGTCGCGCACTCTAAAGATCGCTTCGATTGCCTTCCATGGCTTGTCACCCCACAGCGTTCATGCCATCCTGCCGTAGACTCTCAGAAAGCGAATGCAAACGAAGCTCAGCGTATGTAAGCAAACCTTGATAATGCACGTCGCGCTTGAGAAGCAGGAACATTGAACCGTCGAATGCGATTTTCCGCTAACGCGAACGATGCCGTGTCACCGGCGCAGTCGCAATTCAATAGCTGAAGATATGAAAAACAGTTCCTTCTTTACGCGGTCCAGTTCTGCGCTTCTTATCATTGGCGGCATCATTTGCATCGTATTGCCGTTCGTTTCGAGTTCGTTCATCGGCACGCTCTTCATTGCACGAATGCTGCTGTTCTGCGGCATCGTGCATGCATTCAGACTCATCGCCACGCGTGGTACATGGCCGATCATCCGTGCCATTCCGCCCGTTCTCGTTCCGATCATTATCGGCTTGCTCATTTTGGTCAACAACAGCAATCGTGCACGCGGCCTTACGGTCATATTGATGATCTTTTTCGTGCTCGACGGATTCTTCAAGATCGTTGCATCCATCGAATCGGGAACGGGCCGGATCAATGTTGTTTCGCTGATTAGCGCCGCCTTATCGTTTTTTCTCGCTATTTTTCTTGCGTCGATATTTCCAGCCGCACCCATGCGGCTGCTCGCGTTGTTTCTCGGCCTGGATCTCATCTCGATGGGTATCACACCAACGCAACGCGGCTTGCTCAAACGCGCTAAAAAATAAGGTCCGCTTGAACGGACCGCTATCGCACACGCCGATACGCCGACAAGCCGCCAGCGCGTGACAAGCGTGGCGTGTCACCGTTCGCCATCGCGACGACCGATTACGACTATTCGTTATTCGCGCCGGGCAGGGATGGATCGAAACTCCGCGTGCCGCCTGCTGAATGCTCGACCATCGCGCGAGAGATCAATTCTCTCGCTTCGCTGCTCGATGCGTCGATGGTCAGTGCGCGACCGGCGTTATGCCACGCACAAACCCACTGTGCCTGACGCACACATAACCGCGCGTAGCCTAGCATCGCATCGCGCTCCTGTTCGCGCGAAACCAGTTCATGTTGCATCTGTAGCGCCGCGCCGTTGCCGGGCTGCTCTGCAAGCACATTCATGACGGCCCGGCGTGCTGCGGAAAGATCGTTCTTGTCGAGACTGACACGCGCAATGGCGATATTTCTGGCGACGTCGGCCCGCATGTTCTCATCGGCTCTCCGGGCGAGCGCGCGTTCGGCGGAAAAACGTCGCTGCGTAGCGGCGTACCGCTGCGCGGTATTGGCGTGTGTCTCGCGATGTGTCGTGCTGGGCGATGCAGGCAGTGGCTGGCTGGGCGGCGCGTCTACCACCACGGTCGGCGGCGTGAGCGTAGCGGGTACTGCGACGACTTGAGGCACAGACGCATCGGGCGGCGCGAGCGCTTCCTGAGGCGCAGATGCTACCTGAAGCGCAGATTCTTCCCGAGGCAAAGACGCGTGCGGCGGCGTAAGCGCTTCTTGCTGCGCAGGTGTTTGCGGTGGCGCGGACGCTTGCGGCGACATCAGCACGGCCCCGCCCACCTCATTTACAACGTGGGGCGTTTCCGGTTCAGTGCGGTGCAAGATCCCATATGCCGTGATCGCAAGCGCAAAGACGACCACACTGCCAACCGCATAGAACTGTGGCCGCAAGTGATGCGTCGCAAGCTCGCTCGCGTCCGCTGCACGAGATTCGCTTGATTGGTTCGCGCCGCATTGGGGGCAGAATTTCATCAACCGGTTAATCCTGGCCCCGCAACGGAGACACTGCTGCGGACCAGGGCCGGCTCGACCAGGTTCGTTGAACATAAAAACGTTACGGCTCCGGTGAATCGAACGGGTTGCCGCGACTAAAGCGCGCGTCGCGGCGGGTGACGACATGTCGCAACATCGGTGCCTGATTTTTCAGATCATTGAGTTCCGGTCATTGAATCGCGGGCGAATGTGGACGGCAAGCGCCAGACCGGACGCGGAAACTGCGGGGCCGCCAGTCGTTTCGGATTCCCGGCGGCGTTTCTGCTCAATCTGCGCTGGTGTACAATTTGCCGCTTGAAGTAAATGCGTTGTGGGCTTTGCAGGCGGGCGTTTTATGTCTTTTTGCGTCCCGGCCCCACTCGCAGTACGCGATTGAACAATTCAGGGACAACTCGGAGACGATTCGGGATCCGTTCAGCGCGCAAGCGCACCGCCATCAAGCGGTGCGCACCTGCCTGTTCGAATCTGATTTGAGAGAGGTTCCCGGATGTCCGCCGACAGTAAAAAATTGCCGCTCGTCTATTCATGCTCCGGCTGCTCGAGTGCCGCGCAGATGGCCAACTACGTAGCGTTGCAGCTAGACCGTCGCGGCGTAGCGGAAATGTCGTGTATCGCTGGCGTCGGCGGAGACGTCCCGTCCCTGGTGAAAGTGGCCCGTTCCGGCCGCCCTATCATCGTAATCGACGGTTGCCCGCTATTTTGTGCGCAAAAGTGCCTGGAGCGGCACGGCATCGCGCCCAATGAACACGTCCAGCTGGCCGAGTGCGGCGTGAAAAAGCGCTTCCACGCCGATTTCGATATGCAGGAAGCCAAACGAATTGTCGATCAGGTAACCGAGTCGATTAAATCACTCAAGGTAGATCGCATCGGGCAATAGCCTGAAGCATTCGATTTCTGCCTTTGCGGGTTCTGCGCGCGGCGCGGCGTAAATGCTGTCCGCCGCGCCGAACCTCCGGTTAATGCATCTCGCGGCCCGGCATTTCGTTTGACACAACATTGGCGACCATATCGGCCGTTGCTGCGGAAAACGTCCAGCCCAGATGGCCATGCCCGGTGTTGTAGAAGACGCCGTCTCGTTTGCCGCGCCCCACACGGGGCACCATGCGCGGCAACATCGGACGCAAGCCAGCCCACGGTATAACGCGCGAAGTCGCGACGCCGGGGAAATACTCGCGCACCCACCTCACCAGAGGCTCGATCCGGTCGGCGCGAATGTCTCGATTGAAGCCGTTCCATTCCGCCGTTCCAGCCACTCTGAACCGGTCCTCTCCAAGCCGGCTGGTGACAATCTTCGCCTTGTCGTCATGCATGCTTTTCCACGGCGCATTGTCGCGGCTTTGCGGATCGTCGAGACACACCGTGATTGAATAGCCTTTCACGGGATAGATGTTGACGTGGTCTCCCAAGGCCGAAGCGAAGGCACGGCTTTCGACGCCAGCGCATATCACTACACCGTCGAACGTGGACTGGACGGTTTCCGCGCCCTCCTCGACACTGAGCACCACTTTTCCCGAGCGCTCGTGCGCGATGTGTTGAACGCGCGCGTCGTAGTGAAAGTCGACGCCAAGGCGCACACAGGCATCGGCAAGACCACGGGTGAACTTGTGAATATCGCCGGTCGAATCCGACTCGGTGAAAAATCCCCCGAAAAATTCGCCACGCAGCGTTGGTTCGAGCGAATGGATTTCATCCGGCGTCACTGGACGACGCTCCAGACCGCCTTCGCGCAACAGCGCGTTGACCTTTGACGCCACCTCGAATTCATCGCGGGTCGCGTAGAAATGGAGAATGCCGCGTTTCTCGTGATCGAAATCGATGCGCTCGCGCTCGGCAATCGAGAACAGATGATTCCGCGCAGCGAGAGCGAGACGCACAGCTTCGATGGTGTTGTCGCGATAACGGGGAATCTCCTTGAGAAATTCGCCGAGCCAACTGTATTTGTGCCAACTGGGGCGCGGATTCATCAGGACGGGAGCATCCTGCGTCAACATCCAGCGCAACCCTTTGGCAACCGTTGCGAGGCTATTCCAGACTTCGGCATTGCACGCCGAAAGTTGCCCGCCATTGGCAAACGAAGTTTCCATTGCCGCGTAGCGGTGACGCTCGAATACGGTGACCTCAAAGCCGCGTTGACAAAGCGCGTACGCAGTCGTTACGCCGGTAACACCGGCTCCGAGGACAGCAATTTTTGACATGTGACATGATCCGGCGTCGAACAGGCCCCGGAATCGTTGAGTTTGGAAGGTATCAGGTCGATGCCGGCATAACAGCGGTATCGCCGAATTGCAGCGCGTAGTTTGCCTCAGGTCCGGCGCTCGGGATAGGGGTTGGTGCATCGCCCGCTACACTTTCCCGTTACCCGCGCGCCAGTGCTCATGGCGCAAAAACTGAACAGAAAAATATAGATCGGACTGGCGTTGTCGAGCCAGATGTGGCATTGGATCGTAGTATCGGGACAAAATCGCTTTTAACCTGAAACCGTTCGACCTCCCGGCAATGACCTCGCCCCCACCCGCTTCGCGCGCCAGTCTTCTCGCCTGGCTCAAGAGCGTGTTTCGCTCGCTTGAGCGGTACAACTATCGCGTGTGGGCGGCCGGCGCTTTCGTTTCGAACGTCGGCACGTGGATGCAGCGCATCGCGCAGGACTGGCTCGTGCTGACACGGTTGACCCAGCACAGCGGCGCTGCGGTCGGCATCGTCATGTCGCTCCAGTTTGGCCCGCCGATCATCCTCATGCCGATCGCCGGTATGGTCGCCGACCGCGTCGATCGCCGCAAGTTGTTGCTGGTCACGCAATCCGCCATGGCGGCGACCGCCATCGGCCTTGGTGTGCTGGTCGTCACGGGATGGGTCACGCTCGGGTATGTCTATCTGTTTGCCGCGCTCATGGGATGCATCAGCGCATTTGATTCGCCGGTGCGTCAGACCTTCATTGCCGAACTCGTCGGCGATGAAGATCTGGCGAACGCCGTGGCATTGAATTCGACCTTGTTCAATAGCGCGCAGCTTATCGGCCCGGCGGTCGCTGGCGTGATGATCGCGGCCATTGGAACCGGATGGCTTTTCTTTATCAACGGCTTGAGTTTCATCGCCGTGCTGGCGTCGCTGTTCAAAATGCGCATCAGCGAACTCCGCCGCCTGCCCCGCGCCGCAGCGTCCGGCGCGGGCATGGCCGACGGCCTGCGCTACATACGGCACAGACCCGATCTGCTGATCGCGCTGACGATGCTGTTCCTGATCGGAACCTATGGGCTGAATTTTCCGATTTTCATTTCGACGATGTCGCTTTCCACGTTTCATGGCGGGCCGCATTTGTACGGCGCGCTGTCTTCGGCGATGGCGGTTGGCTCGGTCGTCGGTGCGTTGTTTGCAGCCGGGCGCGAGACGCCGCGGCTAGTCGTTCTGGTGGCCAGCGCGCTGGCCTTCGGCGTCGTTTGCACTCTCGCGGCGGTGATGCCCAATGTCTGGTCGTTCGGCATTGTCCTCGTGGCGCTCGGCGCCGTCGCGCAGACCTTCACAACCTCGACCAACAGCCTCGTTCAGCTGCAAACGCACCCCGCCATGCGCGGACGCGTCATGGCGATCTACATGGCCATCTTTCTCGGCTGCACGCCGCTGGGCGCGCCGCTTGTCGGATGGGTCGCCGATACGCTCGGCCCTCGCTTCGCGCTCGGCGTCGGCGCGGCATCGGGCTTTATTGCCGCGATTGTTGCGATTGTTGCGCTGGTTTATCTACGTCGTCGCAAGATCAAGATCTGAATCGGGCAGCAAAAGCGCTACCGGCTCAATCCTTCACGGGATCGGTCACGAATCCAATCTTCGCGAGACCGCCGCGCTGCGCAGCCGACATTAACTGCGCGACCTTCTCATACGCAACCTTGCGGTCGGCGCTCAAACGCAGCACGGGCTGCGGCGCGGCCTGCGCGGCCGATGCGATCTTTGCGCCCAGCGCGGCACTGTCGACCGGCGCGCCGTCCCACAACACCGTGCCGTCCGCCTGAATCGACACGTCGATCTGCGCGGGTTTCGTGTCCTCCTTCTGGCTGCTCGCATGCGGCAATTCGATCTTCACCGCGTGGCGGATCACCGGAATCGTCACCATGAATACGATTAGCAAAACCAGCATCACGTCGACAAGCGGCGTCATGTTGATCTCGTTCATGAGACCGTCGTCATCGTCGCTCGAAAAGGTGTTCATTCCCATCGCAAGCCTCCGTCGTCACTGGCCGCGCGTGGCGACGCGTAAATTGCCCTTCGACGACGCGAGCCGCGCGCCCGTCACGAAGTACCCATGCAGACTGTGCGCAAAACGATTCAGCTTCGTGACGACGCCCTTGTTCGCGCGGGTCAGCGCGTTATAGCCGAGCACCGCGGGAATCGCGACGAACAGGCCGAACGCGGTCATGATCAGTGCCTCGCCGACCGGCCCGGCAACCGCGTCAATCGAACTCTGTCCCGACGCGCCGATCTGCAGCAGCGCGTGGTAGATGCCCCATACGGTGCCGAACAGGCCGACGAACGGCGCCGTGCTGCCGATCGATGCGAGCACCGCAAGACCGCTTTGCATCTTTGCGATTGCGTCGTCCATCGTGTCTTTCAGGCAGCGTGTGATCCAGTCCGAAAAATCCATCCCGTCGTGCAGATGCGGCTGCGTCTGGTGATGGTGCTCGGCAGCTTCCTGGCCCGATAGCGCGAGCGCCAGAAACGGATTGCCTTCGCGACCGCCATGGCCGAGCTTCTTCACGCCATCCGTGAAATCGTCCGAATGCCAGAACGCCCGTTCAGTGTTTTTCGTGAGCCGCGTCAGGCGCACGACGTTCCACCCTTTCACGACGATCACACACCACGACAGCACCGACATGATCAGCAGCGTGATCGCGATACTGCGCGTCACGAAATCCCCTTGCGCCCATACGTGGGCGATACCGTAGTTCTGCATAGTCATTCCTCTTGGTGGTTCACGAAACTGCTGGATTCGATCGCGCTCAGTCGCGCAGGCTGAAATTAAAAGGTTGCGTGTACGCGGCGCGCACCGGCTCGCCGTTTTCCAGATACGGCTTGCACGCGCTGTCGCGCATTGCGGCGAGCGCGGCATCATCGAGACGGCTGTAGCCGCTCGTTTTCTGCAATTCGATGTTCTCGATCCGACCGCTCACGCCAACCACGAAGCGCACATAGGCGATACCGGTCTCGCCGCGCCGCTTCGACAGCATCGGGTAATCCGGCTGCACGATCCGGCAGTCGAGGTGCGAGACGCTTTTCGGCGCGTTCATTGCCATCGTCGGCTTGCCCGCTGCAGGCGCTGCCGCTGCGGCGGGCGCCGGAGCCGGAGACGATTCGGCGGGCGCAGTCGTCGTCGGCGCGGCGGGCGGTTCCGCCTCGACCGGATGTTGCGACGGTGCCTGCGCGAGCGGCAGCGGCACGGATTTCGGCTTCGGCTGAACCCGTGGTTTTTCGCGCGTGACGGGCGGGGAGGATTTGGGCGGCGCAGGCGTGGGCGTCGACTGAATGGCGGGCGGCGCCGCAACGGGTTCGGGCGCCAGCAGTTCGGCGGCGATCGTCTGCGAATTGAGCGCGACCGGCGCGGCAGCGTCGCGCCGCCCCAGCATGAACGCGATCGACGCAGCATGTAGCACCACGACGAGGGCGACGGCGGTGACGACACTGCGATCCGTTCGAGCGGCGAAGAGCATGGGCTATGTACTCACTTCATGATGATGGCGGGGCAATCGGCAACCGTTCCGCCGTGGATGAACGCGTTGTCGGAAATGCCTCTAAGGTTCGGCTGCGTTCGACATCGAAAACCGACTCGCGCAGACATCGGCACGCTGCACGGTTCGGTAAAAAGCACACATGTTCCCGGCTGAATCCAGGACCGCTAGCCAACCAGCGGCGTGATTCGATGACCCGGATCGCGCAGCCGGATAACGCGTCACCGCGCTGCGAACCATCGCTCATGCGCGATGAGGGCACCGTAGACGACGCCAGCGGAAAAACTTGTGCAACCAACGAAGTAGACGAGCCCCAGTGCCCAAACGTGTCCCGCGGACACCGACAGCCACAGCGCCATGAGCAGGCCACTCCATCCACCGCCTCGAAAAACGCGTGACGCAGCGCAGGAAAGCAGCTTGCCGAAAACCGCTTCCTGATGGCGCGCCATCGCAAGGGCGAGGCACGCAAAGGCCAGTACGCACAGGAGCAGGACGTAAAACAGGACGTAAATCGGCATCACGCGTCCTGCGGCTGCGAGACAGCGGCGTGCGCGTGCGTGGTCCGAACGCGAGGTCGATGCCGTGCCGCGCGCAGCGCGAGCGTCGCATGCAATGCGGCAAACGCCCACATCGCCAGATCGAAGCCCGCGTACACCCAGTCGCCGGTAGCAACGCTGCGCCAGAATGGGCGCGCAGTGGTCAGCGCATTCACCACAGGCACGAGCGCCAGCAGCGCCGCTGCGCACCAGAGCAGTCCGATCCACGCGCGCTTCGCGGGGCGAACGAGCGCAAATAGCAATGCCGCGCCCCAGACGCCGAAGAACACGTTGATCTCCGCATCGGCGCGATGAGTCATCGATACAGGCAGCAATCGATTGGCCCATAGATAGCTGGCCATGGCGACGGGCAAACCCGCGATAACCGCGACATTCAGGTGCTCGACCAGACGAAAACCAAAGTACGGCCGCTCGGGATCGGGCAGGCGCTGGCGGCGCTTCACGGTCCACATCACGAGCCCGGTGCCGATCATGGCCGTGCCGCCGAGTCCCAGGCTGAAATAAAGCCAACGTAACGGCAGATCGCTAAACCGGCCTCTATGCAGCGCGGCCAGCACGCCGCGCGTTTCAGCCGCTGCGCCCACGCTCTCCTTCGCTTCGAGCAACTGGCCGGTCGTACCGTCGAACAGCAGATACTGTGGACTCAACGAAACGCGTGCAACATCGCCGCGCGAAACCGCCACACGCGCGCTCGTATCGCCCGGGTTCGTCACCGTCACGCGCTGCACATTATTCGTGCCCCAGCGAAGCTGGGCCTCGCGCACCATCGCATCGACGCGCGCAAGCGGCACCGCGATGTGTTCTGGTTTTCCGGGCCGGATAGCAGCGCTCAACTGTGCGGCAAGCGCTTGCTGCTGCGCGGGCGTTTTCAGCGCGGCCTGCGCGCCCCATGGCATATAGGTCGTCATGTGCATGACGAGACCCGTGTACGCAATCATGAGATAAAACGGCAGGCCGAAGACCGAAAGCGCGCTATGCGCGTCGAGCCATGATCGCTGCCCTTTGCCCCAACGGAACGTAAAGAAGTCGACGAAGATCTTCTTGTGCGTAATGACGCCGCTGATGATCGCCACGAACATGAACATCGCGCACAGGCCCGCGAGCCATCGGCCCCACAGGGCAGGCAGGTAGTAAAACTCGTAGTGGAAACGATGGAAAAGCGTGCCGCCGAGTGTTTCGCGCGCAACCAGTTGCTTGCCCGTGGCGGGGTCGAAGATTGCGCTCTGGAGCGTGCGCTCGCCGGATGCCGCGCCAGGCGTGCGCCAGAATGCGGTAGCGACATTGCTGCGCTCCGTCGGCAACCGGATGCTCCATTGCGCGCTGCCTGCCGCCTGCGTTTCGAGCGCATCGGTCACCCGTTGTGCGAGCGCTGCCGGATCGGGCGCAGTCCGCAGGCGTGCAACCTCGGGCCGCATCCACTGCGAAATTTCTTCCCTGAAATAGCTGACCGTGCCGGTCAGGAACATTGCGTAGAGCAACCAGCCGAGCAGCAGGCCAGCCCACGTATGAAGACCTGCCGTGCTCTGCCTGACGCCGCGCCCGGGCGGGTTGATCGCGGCGCGGCTCACAGCAGTTCGGCTCGTGCCGCGGCCGATGTGGCCAACCATGCCGCCAATGCGAGCGGCGCTGCTGCGATCACGAGTCCCGACCACGCACGCAACGGATTGCGCGCGATAAACACCCAGATCGCAGCGCCCGCATACACGAGGAAGCTGATGAGCGCGCCCGTCAACACGGCTTGTGGCGCCGGAATCGGCAACAGAAGCGCGGCTACGCTCGAAAGCGCGCCGAGCACATAGCCGCCGAAAACCGCGCCGACGATGCGCGCGATGAGCGGCCCCATGCGGCATAGCCGGACGAACATATCGCGATGGAGTGGCGTTTCGAGGACGGACATAACTGCAGGGGTGGGATCTGGCTCGCAGGAAAGAAGGACAGCCGGGCAGCGCAGCGGCTGTCGAAAGATTTTCGTAATGTTAGTGGCAATGAGAATCATTTGCAAGTGAGGTGCGCGCAGGGGCCACATGCTGCGTCAGCGTGTCGTGCACGCATTGCGGGTATCGATGTCGGCTGCCAGACCCGCAAGGCGCAGGTAGCAACGCGCCCGAAACGGCCGATTCGAGGATCGCTGATTGCTGATTGCTGATTGCTGATTGCTTCGCGCAGCCGCCGGGCACACAAGCGAGGCCGGGGTTGCGCGTATATGTGAGGATCGCCCTTGTATCGGGCGTGCGGGGAAAACGCGGACTGCCGGGAACTGCGGTAGAGCTGGCCAGAGGCGGCCAGCTCCCTTTATTCGCTCGCGCCCGCTATCCGGCTTCGGCGCGCCAGCTTCGATCAGACAACTACGCCGTCATACCGTCACGTTTTCGGCGTTCACCTTCGACACCACGCCCGTCTTCGCGTCGTAACGGTAGCCCTGCTGCTCGAGCTGTGCGCTGATCGCTTCGATCACCAGTTGCTGCTGGAGATCCTTGCGCAGCAGTTGATGCTCCGGATTGACCTGGCCCAGTTCGGCGGCAAGGCGACGGCTCAACGATGCTTCGCCTGCGCCACGTGCAAGGACGACGATCATCTTCTCGTTGGCCTGGGTCAATTGCTGCTTTAGCCCGTTTGCATACTCGGACCATTTCTTCATGTTCTCGCGTGCTTCGGCAATCGCAGCGGCATGCACCTCAGCCTCACTGGCGAGCTGGGCCTTGAGTGCTTCGAGCGCTTGCGGATCGACACCCGCTGACGATGCCTGATCCGCACCGTGCGCCTGTTCGCCCGCTGCCGCGCGCTCGGCGAGGTCGGCCGCCTGTTGCCGGGCGGCTTCGGCCTGTTGTTGAGCGGCCTCGATCTGCTGTTGGACAGCTTCGGCGTGTTGCTGGGCGGCTTCAGCCTGCTGCTGGGCGGCTTCGATCTGCTGTTGAGCGGCGTCGGCGTGCTGCTCGGCGGATTCGGCACGCGCTTGCGCTTCGGTCAAGCTCGCAGAGAGCCGCTCGATTTCCGAAGCAGCCACATGGCGCTCATCGGTCAGGCTCGCAAGCTGCGCCTGCGCATTTTGCAGATCGAGCGCTGCGGCATCCCGTTCAGCGTGCACCCCGGCGGCCTCTTCCCGCTGGGCCGCATGCGCGTCCTGCTCGGCCCGCAGCGCTGCACGGATCGCGTCCAGTTCGCCTTCGAGACGCGCGACCGCTTCCGAATGCGCAGCCTCCAGCGCCGCACGCTCCGATTCGCGGTCTTCGTCGGCAACCACCGGCTCGGCCGGAGCACTCGCCACCGCGTCTTCGTCGGCGATACCAGCCTCAAGGGTGGCGCGCGCTTCGCGCTCCGCAGCCAGTTCCGACGTCGCGCGCTCCAGTTCCGCTTCAAGCACCGAAACGCGCGCCGCGAGTTCCCGAGCACGTTGTTCCGCCGCATCGATCCGCTGCGCCGCGAGCGCGATGTCCTCTTCCGAGCCTGCCGCCGAATCGACCTTCGCCTCGTAAGCGCGCGTCAATTGATCCAGTTGACCCTGCAACGAATCGAGCTCCTGGACGGTGCTTTGCAGTTCAGCAAGCGCGTCGTCGCGCTCGCTGCTCGCATCGTCCACGCGCTGGCGCATCGCGGCAAGGCGCCGCGCCACCGCGCGTTCAGCCTCGTCCTGCGCCGACGTCCACAGCCGGTCAAGCGCGTCGCGCATCGTATCCGTCACGACTTCCGGCAACGCCGGACGCTCCACGACCTGCGGCACCCGCGGCGTGCGCGCTTCACGCCACTTGCGCAATGCGGCGGACACCGCGACGACCGAGCCGGTATGGACTTCGGACCAGATAGCCAGTGGAGAGATCTTCTGGCCTTCGTCGGCCATCCGGTCCGCGATTTCAGCAATCAGTTCGTCCGTGATCGTAACGTTGCTTGACATATGTGCCTCGACAAAGCGCGAGTGGTGGTGGATACGTTAAGTTTTGCAACCGGCGGGCGCAAGTTACGGCCCACCCTGCGAATCTACCGATTGTCGGGGATCGACCTCGCGTCCGATCGCCCGAATAGCCCGGATTACGGGCAGGTATTCATGCGATTGCACTGCATCTGCGCGAACGCCCCTCTGGCCCGAAACCGGCATGACCCGCGATAACAGCCGATTCTCGATCTGCCGCAATCCCGCGTGTGGCTGACCGGGGTATTTGGGGTCTGGATCGCACGGTGCGCACGAGGCCCTTAAATGCGGCGGATTTTGTCGTTCGCCATGCAACTGGGGTTCCGCGGCAAGCCCGGTCCAGGTTTCCTCTGGATACCCAATGATTACCTTGAGATGAACTGAAACCCGGAGAGTACGGCGTTGACGATTATGGAAATACCACCTTCGGTTTCAAAGCTTGAAACTGGTTGCGATAGCAAACATATCGGGATCCGATCCGCTTCGCGAACGACCGCGTATTCGTCGTGAGATTGATCAAGGACGGAACGCCCATGGCATTCGTTAAAATCGATGCCGGCGCGGAGGCTTTATTACATCGAATTACAACACTCGATTACGCGATGCCCGACGCCAGAAAAGTGGTTAAAATCGTCGGCACCGTCACGCAAGGTCAAGGCAATTGAAAATGAAAAAAATCGCTTTGCTGTTCGCCTGCGGTATCCCGGTTATAGCCATGGCACAATCGATCGCCGCGCCGACGGTGAAGGCGGGCGACTCCTGGACGTACGTCAATACGGTCGAAACGGGCCCGAACGGATGGCGCCAGACGCGTGACGCGATCACAGTCCAGCGCATAACGGATTCGCATATTTATGTTTCATCGAAACCAGTCGGATCCAGCACCGGCGGCAACGAAGTCATCGTCGACGCGGACTGGAGCCGGGTGCGCGAAATTAGCGGAAACCAGGTCGTCGTCAACCGGCCGTTGGCGTTTCCGCTGACAACAGGCAAGACCTGGGAACTCCAGTACACGGAGCCGCATCCGAATCCAAAGCTCAGTTCGGCGACGTGGACGACGAAATACAAGGTCGTCGGATATGAAGACGTCGAAGTGCCCGCAGGCAAGTTTCACGCTTTGAAAATCGAAGCGGAAGGCGACTGGCGTGGCCAGATTGCTCCGTCGAACACAGTCGTCCAGGCAGCGCAGGCGCGCCCGGGACAAACGACGCTCCTCACGCAGGCGCAACACGTCACGCCTGAGGCGACAGCCGGCAACACCTATAAAGCATTCTGGTATGTGCCTGAAGTCGGCCGCTGGGTGAAATCGGTAGAGGAGTATTACGGCAGCAATGGCGTACGCACCCAGCGTTTTACGACCGAGCTCGAAGCCTACAAGCCCGGCGGGTCATGACACGTGGTTCGCAAATTGCGCCGGACGCTAAACGCAGCCGCTCATGGATTTCCAGCTTCTCCGGCGCCGTCACGGTACGTCGTGTCATGCACGTACCCGATACGTTTCAGATCTGAGCGGATTACGCGTCACTGCGGCTGCGCAATCGCCACGAGCGCCCTCGCGCACATGACATCGTTCGAATCGGCAGCGTGATGCGTCGCGACACATCCCCTCTACGCCACATCCGGCCTTGCTCACGTGGCGTCGTCGAAAGGCTGTAGCGTGCACAGGCGATCTGCCGGGCAATCGGCAATCAGGCATGCCAATAAACTTCTGCCACTTCTGTCACAATAGCGCTTTGCCATTTCGCCGCCGTGCCGCTGGCAACGCACCACTACTGATCCTCTCGTCAATGCGCATCTTCGGAATAAGCCTCTACGTCATCATTGCCCTGTTCTTTGCGATACATGCCGTTCGCAGCCGACAGAACATGTATTGGCTGATCATCCTGTTTCTTTTCCCCGGCCTTGGCAGTCTGGTCTACTTTTTCGTGATTTACCTGCCCTCCCTGCGCCAGTCGCGTGGCGCAACGGCGGCAACGCGGGCGATCACGCAGTTCGTCGATCCCAACCGGGCGGTGCGTGAGGCGCGCACGGATTTCGATCGCGCGCCGACCGTTGCGCATCGCATGCGGCTGGGTGCCGCGCTGCTCGATGCGGGCAACGCCGCCGAAGCGCTGGAGCATTACCGCGCCGCAGCCAGTGGGCCGTTCTCATCCGATCCGGCCTTGCTCGAAGGGTTGGCGCGGGCGCAGTTTGCCAACGGCGATGCTTTGGCCACGCAGGAAACGCTGGAAAAACTGTTCGACGTTCATCCGATCGCACGCCGGCAACCCGTTCCCGCCTTGCTGTATGCGCGGGCCCTGGCCGCGGTCGGTGCGAGCGGCACACGCGCTGCGTTCGAGACGGCGCTTTCCTGCGCGAGCGACGCGGCGCCGCGCTGCCTGTTCGCCGACTGGCTGGCGGCGCAGCCCGACGAAGCCGACCGCAAACGCGCGCAGGAGCTTTACGCCGAGATCGTGCACGACGCGAAGCATTGGCCACGCCACGCGCGCGAACATAACAGCGAGTGGCTGCACCGCGCGCAGACCGGACTGAGCCGATAAGCGCTGCCGTTGCCCGGCTCTCGCATGCGGATGGGCCGGGCAACAACGTCCTGAAAACGCGGCGCGCCAGCGTAACGCGCTCCTCAAAATCTTCCCAACGGTAGACTTCGGCAACACGCCGAGAAATTCAAACTGGCGCGGCACCGGCTAACCCAGTGCTTCCCTGACGAAATCAAGTCGGTCCTGTCCAAAGAACATGTCGTCGCCCACGAACATCGTCGGTGCGCCAAACAGGCCCCGCGCTACAGCCGCCTCCGTATCCTGCTTCAGCTTTTCCTTCACCGCGGGGCTTTCGGTCAGTTGCAAAAGAAGCGACGCGTCGAGACCGCCCGCCTCGATCACCGCACGGACGATGGCCGGGTCGGCCATGTTTTGCGGCCGCGCCCACATCGCCTGGAACACAACCTCGACGTAGCGCAGGAACGACGCTTCGTCCTGCATCTGCAGGCCGGTTGCGCCGCGCATGAGCGTCAGCGTGTTGATCGGAAAGTGCGGGTTGTGCACGAACTCGACGCCATAGCGCCGCGCGAAACGTGCGAGATCCACTTGCATCCACGCTCCTTTGGCGGGAATGGCCGCAGGCGAAGTATTGTTCGTCGCCTTGTGGATCCCTCCCAGCAGGACCGGACGGTAGACAAGCTGGGCGCCGCTCTGCGTCGCGATCGCCGGAAGCTGGGTCCAGGCGAGATAACTCGCGGGACTACCGAAATCGAAATAAAACTCGACTGTTTTCATTTTCAAATCCTCCATGGCACTGTCTTGCCGTTTTTCGACGCCAGCCGTTCCCGAGATTGCACCGAAACAATAGATGAACCATCTTTAACTGAACGACGGTTATGCTATTCTCGTTTGCCATTCAGTCCGGAACCGACCATGCGCTATTCGAGCTCTCACAAAGAAGAAACGCGACGCAAGCTCATCGAGAGCAGTCGCGCCATCGCGAAAGAAGACGGCTTCGCGTCCACCGGCATCGACGCATTGATGGCATCGATCGGACTGACGGGCGCCGCGTTCTATAACCACTTCCCTTCTAAACAGGCGCTTTTCGAGGCGCTCGTGAGCGAGGAAGCCTCCAACAGCGCCGATCTGCTCGCAGCCGACGCTGGCGCTCCCGATGGAGATCTGGCCAAGCGTCTGCGCAGCTATCTGAGCACGCATCATGTTCAGCATCCAGAGTCGGGCTGCGCGCTGCCGACACTCGGCCCGGAAATCGCGCGTGCCACGCCCGCGGCGCGCGCCGAAGTCGAGAAGTCGCTCAAACGCATTCAGAAGAGCTGGAGTTCGCAGATCGACAACCCGGAAGCCGCCTGGGCGGTGATGGCCCAATGTGTTGGCGCCCTCGTGCTCGCGCGCACGGTTGCAGGCGAACGCACGCGCCGGGACATACTTGTTTCGAGCAGACGCTTTCTCGCAGAGGCGTTGGGCCTCGACAACCTCAAGTAACGTTCGCATTGCGTGGGCGTGGGCGTGGGCGTGTGCGTAGGCGGGCGCTGAAGAATTACCAGCGCTCCATGTACGGACGCAGATCCAGCTCGAACGTCCACGCGTCGCGCGGCTGCTGGTGCAGATACCAGTAGTTTTCCGCGATGTGTTCCGGATTGAGGATGCCGTCCTGCTCCTTCAGCGCGTAGCGCTCCGGAAATGTCGTGCGGATGAAATCGGTATCGATCGCTCCATCGACGATCACGTGAGCAACGTGAATGTTGCGGGGCCCCAGCTCTCTGGCCATGCTTTGCGCGAGGGCGCGAAGAGCGTGCTTTGCACCGGAGAAGGCCGCAAAATCCGCCGCCCCCCTGACACTCGCGGTTGCCCCGGTAAACAGGATCGTGCCGCGACCTCGCGCAACCATGCGCTTTGCCACTTCGCGGCCGTTCAGAAACGCGCTCAAGCATGCCATCTCCCAGATCTTGAAGTATTTGCGCGCCGTCTCTTCCAGGATGCTGCACGGCACGTTGGCGCCGATGTTGAATACCATTGCCTCGATCGGACCGTGCTCGGCCTCAACACGTTCGATCAGCGCGACGACATCCTCTTCCTTGCGCGCATCGCTGCCGTAGCCGAATGCCTGGCCGCCCTGCTCCCGAATGCGGTTGACGAGCGGTTCCAGCTTGTCTGCGGAGCGGCGGCTTACGCACGCGATATAGCCTTCGCGTGCGAATCTTGCGGCGATCGCCCCGCCCGTGGCGTCGCCTGCGCCAATTACCAGTACGACCTTCGGCGTGGAATTGTCTGACTGCATTGCGTCTCCTCTTATAGAACGATCGTTCAATAAACGAACGTTAATTATATGGGTGTGCGTTGTCAATCATATTTTTCCTTGTCATATACCTGCAAGGTTCCCGCCACCAGCCGCATCATCGGACTGAACGTCCTCACACGTTCCAGTTGCCGACAGGCGTTAAAAGGTAGATGCTCGAACGGAAGGTTCAGCAATCGCGGCGTGACGCCTACCCGGCGAGGTGGGGACATGGATCGCGCGCCGTGCCGCTTGACGCATTCATCGCCGAAACAATGAAGCTGCTTGAAACCGCAACGACCGAGGTTGTCGTCGATGCAGCGAAACCGATGCGCGATAACGCAGGACCCAACGAACACGCGCTGGTCGAACGGTTCAACCAGTTCGTTGTCGACAATCCGATTCCCGTCGAATGAGAGGTGTTCCGCCATGACCGCAACATCCGAAGCGAAGAACACAGCGCTCGTCCTCGAGGCACTCGACACGCTGTTCAACAGGAAAGACTACGAGCGAGCCGCGCAGTTCTGGTCCGACTCCTACGTTCAGCACAGCCGTCACGTTCCAGCCGGGCGGGATGGGCTTTTCGGCCTCGTGCGATCGCTCGGCGACGTCCGTTTCGAGTACGACATGGTGATCGCCAAAGACAACTTCGTCTGGCTGCACAGCCGCTACATGAGTTCGGCCGCGCCCGCCGCGATAATTGCCGTGGATATCCTGCGCATCGAAGACGGCAAGCTCGTCGAGCATTGGGACGTCCTGCAGGATGAGCCGACGCGTAGCGAGTCGGCTGGCGGCTACCCGATGTTCGGCAGCACATTCCCGGGTGAGGAATAACGCTTCCCCATCAGCTTGACAGGCGAAGCCCATGATCGTGGCCATGAATACCGGCCTCGCCGTGAGTCGCTTCACCCACAGGATCGATGTGCGTCATGACGTTCAGCACCCGATGTTTGTCGACGAGCTCGCGCTGCGCAGCCGCCGCGATGTCGTGTGCCTCGACCAGCGACAACCGCGCGTTCACTTCGAGGTGAACGTCGACCACGATCATGTCGCCCATCTTGCGAGTCCGAAGGTCGTGGAAGCCCGCGATGGCGGGCATGGCCGCCAGCGTGGCTCGAATAGCGGCGACTTCGTCTTCGTCTGCCGCACGATCCATCAGGTCGTTCAAAGCGGCCCACGCAAATTGCCAGCCCATGCGGGTCACCATGACGCCCACAATCAGTGCCGCGACAGGATCGAGAATCGGATAGCCGAGCAGGCTGCCAATAATGCCGAGCGCCGCAACGAGCGATGACGCGGCATCCGACCGCGCATGCCAGGCATTCGCGGCCAACATGCTCGATCGAATGCGCTTCGCCACGGCGAGCATGTAACGGAAAAGCGATTCCTTCGCGACAAGCGCGATGGATGCAACCCACAAAGCGGCCACGTGCACGCGCGGTATCGCCGCCGGATTGCCGAACTTCACGACGGCGCTCCAGAGCATGCCACCGCCCACCACAAGCAGAAGCAATCCCAGAATGAAGGACGCAGCATTCTCGAAACGCCGATGTCCATAGGGATGGTCTTCGTCCGGCCCCTTCCTGCTTTGTCGGCCCGCGAGGAGGACCACAAAATCGGCCAGGAGATCGGAAAGCGAATGGACGCCATCGGATACCAAAGCCTGCGAACTCGCCACGACGCCGATGATGACTTGCGCGAACGAGAGGAGCAGGTTTGTGCAGACGCTGACCACGATGCTGCGCTGGGCCGCGGCGTGATGGTTGGCTTCAATCGAGTCTTTAACGCTCATGGATGTGGCTCCGCATGTCTCCGGCTGAATGCAGAGACTAAAAAATCAGAGCGCGGATTATCACACAATCAAACAATAAAATCATGCAACCCATTGATTTTTATGCAATCTTTGAATGACAATAATTCTCGGTCTCTTTTCTTTTAATTGTCTGCGCGATAGAGTGCCCGTCCATCGACGCTTTGGCGCGCAATAAATGAAAATCGTGCCCGGAGATGGCTCCGGGCACGCGCGGCCACACCAGGCAGTGTCAGCGAGCGAGCTTCCTGAGCGCCGTCCAGATGGCAGCGGCGACACCGGCCGATGCGTGTGAACGGGTGTCAAGCGCGAGCCTGTCGTTGTAGTACGTGCGAGATTCTTCGACGTGCGGGAGCTGCGAAACGAGCAGAGCGAAGTACATGGTGATTCCTCCAATAGCTTGAAACATGGCGCCTTCGACCAGGCCCGCCATCGTTTCCGCTCACGCGAGGCGAAGTGCTCGCGCGGGTGAAGGAACGTGTGTGGCCAGGTGGTCAGGCGAAGCGAACGGTGTTCGGCGAGAACGCGCGTTCAGTCGTGCAAGGGCAAGGTTCAGGGTCGGGCATCGTGAACTCCTGTGTCGTTTGAGTCCGAATCGAAAATCGGCGGACGTGTTAAACCGCACGTCGATCCGCACGGCATGCGGTGCGCAAGACGGCGTGAGCACGTGGTATGAGCAGGCGGCGCCGCGAGCCAACGGCTCGCTGCGACAAATCGTCTGGACGAATGTGCGCGACAACACACGCGTCCATGACGGCGGTCGATCGAAAGATGCGCGAGGAAAGAACTGCGGAAGCTACTGCGGCGCGCACCGTCTGCCTGCTGGCAGGACGGCGGCTAAGGAAGATTCAAAGCGGGCGTCGTGCCGGTCAGGCAGAAAAACTGATCGAAGGTCGACTACTGCAACTGTCCAAGGCATATGCCCCTTTCGTGAAAACAGGCGAATTCTAGTGACGGCGCGCGAGCCGAGTCAACGTTTTTTTCGAAGTTTTTTCTTTCGAATCCGTTATCGGCCGTGGATGCGAATCATTTTCCTCGCCTCTTCATACTGCATCCACGCAGCATGGATTGCTGCGCTCGCTGCGTTGCACACGAGCGACATAGTGAACGTTCGCGCGCTGGGACTGCAGGCCATCGGCTCGGGATCGGCAGCGCGTTCGATGTCGTTTTTCAAGCGGCTAAGCACTGCATAGCAATTTTTACTTGCGCGGTCACAAACGGCGCGCATAGAATCCGCCCTGTCTTCCAAACAGGAGAGTCCCTCGTGGACGCAAGCTCTAGCAGTCGATCTTGTAAGCCGGTCCATGCCGGCACCCAAGCTGCAATCACGCGTTAGCGACACCGGATTCCCCGTCCTGCCGCTGACCCGGATTGCCCCGGGCCAGCGCGCTTCTTCCCAGGCCGCCTTTGCGGTTTGTCTGTAGCACGCTCCCTTTTTTGCGCAAGCTTGCCGACAGCGTTCACTCGCTGGACAAGCGGCGCTTTCCGAACGTTGCCCGGCCTTGCCGGGCCAGACGGGAGTTGAATCATGCATATCGAACGGTTTTTGCGCGTCTCACGCGCTTACTTGCTCGCGTCCGCGGCCATTGCATCGCGCCGGGAGCGCGAAGGACATGGCCTGCTCCGGAGACACGCAAGCGTGCGCATGGGGCAATCAGTCCAAGGCGCCACGTCAATCGCAGTGCTCTGGGCGACATCAACACGCAACGTTCGCGGCACATCATGGCCCGCCTGAGCGGGCTGTCGTCGCGATGACGACTTCCCCACAAACTGCAAATCGACCGCAAGCCCGCATCGAATGCCTTTCAGCTTCGGCATCGCTCATTCATCGGTTCGTTTCACCAGAAGAAAACACCATGCTTTCCATTGGCACCCTCACACAAAACGACAACGGCATTGACACGCAGTGCCGCTTCGCTCAGTTTTCGCGCCTGAAGCCAGTCTGCATAGCCGCAACGCTAACGCTTGCACTGACCGCTGTTGCAAGTGTTCCCGCTCACGCGCAGTCGGCGTCATCCGACCCGGCAGCAGCAAACCAGGACGCCGCGCCGACTGGTTTCTGGGACCGTTCGAACCTGCTCGGCGACATGGGTGGCCTGCGTACGCTATTGGGCAACTACGGTGTGACATTCAATGCGCAAGAAACGAGTGAGCTCTACGGCAACTTCTCCGGCGGCGTCTCGAAGGGCGCTTCGTACAACGGCGCCACGCAATTCGGACTTAACGTGGATACCGGCAAGGCGTTCGGTCTGAAAGGCGGCACCTTTTTTGTCGATGCCCTGCAGATTCACGGACACGGCATCACCGCAGCACGCCTGAATTCGCTGCAAACCGTAAGCGGCGTCGAGGCGGAAGCGACGACGCGCCTGTGGGAGCTCTGGTATCAGCAGTCGCTGGGCGACAAATTCGACGTCAGGATCGGCCAGCAGAGCCTCGATCAGGAATTTATCGTCAGCCAGTACGCCAGCACGTTCGCTAATGCGGCATTCGGTTGGCCCGAGTTGGCTGCTACTGCCTTGCCCGCGGGCGGCCCCGCCTATCCGCTGGCATCGCTCGGCGTGCGCCTGCGGGTCAAGCCAAGCGATTCGATGACGCTTCTCGGCGGCATCTTCGACGGCAACCCGGCGCCGGGCAACGGCGACCCACAGCGGCTCAACGCCAGCGGCACGCAGTTCAACCTGCACGACGGCGCCATGATCATCGGCGAGATCCAGTACGCGATCAATCAGCCTTCGACCGGGGACTCCGCTGCAACGCAGCCGAGCGGGCTCCCAGGTACCTACAAATTGGGCTTCTGGTACAACAACAATCGCTTCGCAGACCAACATCTCGACACGAATGGCATCTCGCTCGCGAGCCCCACGTCGAACGGCGAGCCCGCCATGCATCGCGGCAACTTCAGCGTTTATGCGATTGCAGACCAGATGGTGTGGCGCCCGCGCGCGGACAGCCCGCAATCGCTCGGCGTGTTCGCGCGCGTAATGGGCGCGCCGGGCGACCGCAACCTGCTCGACTTCAATCTCAATGCCGGGATCGTGCTAAAGGCTCCGTTCAAGGGTCGCGACAACGACTCTGCAGGACTCGCGGTCAGTTACGCGAACGTCAGCGCAAGCACGAGCGCGCTCGATCGCGACATCGCAACTTTCCAGACGCCGGGCTATCCCGTGCGTACCGCAGAGACGGTAATCGAGGCGACGTATCAATACCAGGTCACGCCATGGTGGCTGCTACAGGGCGAACTCCAGTACATCTTCCATCCGGGCGGCGGCATCGCCGATCCGAATAACAACGGTACGCGGGTGCGCAATGAGGCCGTGGCGGGATTGCGCACCGTCGTGACGTTCTGATCCACCGGTTCGGATTGATCGTGCGCAGCCCCACGGGCAACGACCGCCGCTTATTGTGGAGACTTCCCCGAAAGGCTCCTGGCGTTGAGATCGATGCCCGTGGATTTCACAAACTCATCCATTGAATGCCATCGCACTGTTCCATCCGGGCGACCGAAATTTAGATCGCGCTCGTTCGGTTCGTCATTCATCAATGCAGAGACGGCACCACCAGCGGCTTTCCAGGCAACGGCAACCAGCGTCTTCTTTCCCGTTGCCGACACCTTCAGCACACGGATCCACGCCGCATGCTCACCCGGCGCAGAGGGACTACCCGACTGCACATCGTCTTCAATCGAACTGCGCGGCGCCCATCCCACCAGCACGATCCCCGTTACCTTCCCTGCCGGATCAAGTTGCTCCTGACGTTGCACCCGTTTTCCGAGGAGTCTGAATCTTACTGAGGGTATATGTGAGTTAGCCCGGAAGTATTCGGCAATTACCCAATTGCCGCCGGAAGAGACGATCGGTACATCCCGGCGACGGTTGTAGCGGTAGACTTCCTTGAGATTTTTCAGAACAGAACGCGGAACGGTAGCATCGGGGAAATAGTAACGCGCCGGTTTGAAGTCGTTTGTTTCGGATCTGATGGAATTTTCCCGATTCATATCCAGCGCCAGCTGCCGAGGCTCGACAACAAGCGATAGCAACTTGTTTCCGTCGACCCGCGCAAGGAAAGGCGGGTGAGATGATGCGACGGATTCCGGCGACGCGTTCGCCGCTGCTGCGACGCCAAGTGTCGCAACGATGATGGCAAAAACCCGAAGGCGCTTCGACGCGCTCAAGCAACGGTAGAGATTTTCAGGAGACAAGGATTTCTGGTCCAACGTTCGGTGGCAGATGTTCACAGCGCGAACACTTGCTGTTTGATCTGTGTGGATGGGATTCTCAACTCGCAGTGTGCTCAGGTATGGATCGGCGACGCGATCGATCCATCGCCGCTATTTTCTTTGAGTGCCAGTGACATTTCAATATCCATTGATGACATGGAATCTGTCGCACTCCAGAATATAGGAACTGGATTTCAACAGGCAGCCCGCGCAAGTCGGCCAGGGATGCTTCAGGCATTGCTCGCGCGGACTGCTCCGATGAGGATCCGTGTCGCGGAAACGATCGAATTATTGACCGGCGACTGGCGCGCGCGCCACCACGTTACCTGCATTGCTGTGCCACTGCGACCGGATCTTTGCGATTACCGGAATCGGCAGCGGACTATAGTCGAGCGCCTCACTGCTCGATTGACCATGCAGCAGCGCCCAGTTGAAGAACTTTGGCGTTTCCTCGGTGTGGCGCGCATCGCCGGGCCTTGCCCGCACAATTGCATAAGTCGCCCCGATCACGGGCCATGCGTCCTTCCCGGGCTGATTGATCAGGAACTGATCTGTGATAGTCGGCGCGCACGGATCCCGCGTTTCCGGGCGCTACCTGAAAACGCCGGCATTACGCGCGAAGCGCCACAATAGCGGTTACCGGACATCGGCACCCGGCCGATCCAATCGGGCCGGACCACGTCAGTTGCGCAAAAAGGGAGAACACCATGATGACCCTATCCCTTCCAGGCGGTACGACAATCGACGAGATTGCAGACCGCATCTATCGCATTGCCACGCCAGTCGAGCTTCCTGGCGGCACCGGATTCTCGTTCAATCAGTACCTGATCGACGACGACGCGCCGCTGCTGTTTCATACCGGCCTGCGCGCACTGTTTCCGGTTGTAGCGGAAGCAGTCGGGCGGATCATGCCTGTCGATCGCTTGCGCTATATCGGCTTTTCGCATTTCGAAGCCGACGAATGCGGCGCACTCAATGAGTTTCTCGCTGTCGCGCCGCAGGCTGAACCACTGTGCGGCCAGATCGCAGCCATGGTCTCGGTGGGCGATTTTGCCAACCGGCCGCCCCGCGCGCTTAACGACGACGAAACGGTCTCGCTCGGTCAGCACAGCGTGCGCTGGCTCGATACGCCACATCTGCCGCATGCGTGGGAATGCGGGCTCCTCATGGAGACCAGGTCGGCAACGCTGCTCTGCAGCGACTTGTTTACCCAGAGCGGTTCGCATCATCCGCCGCTGACCGAGGACGATATTCTCGAACCCAGCGAGGCATTCCGTCACAAGATGGACTACTTCTCACACACGAGAAATGCGCGCGCCATGCTGGAACGCCTCGCTGAATTACAGCCTGCGACGCTCGCCTGCATGCACGGCAGCGCCTGGCGCGGCGATGGTGCGGTCTTGTTGCGCGCGCTCGCCGATAGCGTTGAACACGGCCAGCCTTCGGCCTGAAGTGGCGCTTTATGGTGCGGCGTAGACCGCGTCGACATCGAAAGCATCGGCGCTTTCCATGAAGAGGTCGCGATGGAAAAGGTACCTGACTGGTTTCAGCAATTGCGTTGCGCCGGGCAGAACCACGCCATATATCACGCTATGACATATCCTTGGTGGCAGTAGGGTGTCTCCGCTCAGACATAGTGCAACCGTGTATGCTGAACTCTGTAAGCCCCGTTATCTTTTTTGACATTCTCATCTCACCAAAAGTAACGTTCGGGGAGACAGGCGTCAGCCTTCTCCCCATTTTTCTTTGCCAACGGGTACCGCCTATTGAGGCTGACGCAGCCTGAAGTGAACAAACAGACTCGCTGCGCAGCAAGGGCTCAGGATTGTTTCTCGCCCCAAGGCGCCTGTGTTACCCCGGCGCGCGACTTCCGGCCACTGAGATTACTTCAGCAACCCTGCTTGCATTAAGCGGGCGCTTCAAAATGTACCCCAGGGATTGTCAGGCAAAGTCTGCACAACACGCTGCCAGAGCGCCGGATCAATTCGGTATTTGCTATAGATTGCTGAGGAATCGTGGTTGAAAAACAAAACCCGGATTGGGATCCAAGGTCCGACGCCGTGCTTGAGGACCAGATTGCTGCCTATGACGATATGCGGCGCCGCTGTCCGGTCGCGCACAGCACGTATCTGAACTGGTCGTTTTTCAAGCATCGGGATGTGATGCGTGCCCTGCACGAGCACGAGACGTTCAGCAACGCCGTATCCAGCCACCCCTCAGTGCCGAATGGCATGGATCCGCCCGAGCACGATTTATACCGGCGAATAATCGAGCCGTATTTCAGCGCGGCGCGTATGCAGGCGTTTGAGCCGATATGCCAAAAGATTGCAATTACGTTGGTGGAGAGTCTTCCGCAATCCGGCGAGGTGGAGTTCATGTCCGCAATTGCCGAAGACTTTGCATTACAGGTTCAGTCGGCTTTTATGGGTTGGCCCACTGATTTGCACGAGCCGCTTCGCCGCTGGACGCGCAAGAATCACGAGGCGACGTTGGCGCGGGATAGAGCGGCACTTGAGGATGTCGCCTATGAATTTGACGGCTATATCAAAGCACTGCTGGCAGATCGTCGTTCCGCCGGCATAAATGCGCCGGACGACGTCACAACCAGCCTGTTGCGAGAACAAGTAGGCGATCGTCTTATCAACGACGATGAAATCGTCAGCATTTTGCGCAACTGGACGGTGGGGGAGTTAAGCACAATCTCTGCCAGCGTCGGCATTCTGGCGCAGTATTTAGCCGAGCGCCCCGCTCTCCAGCAGGAATTGCGGGAAAATCCTTCGCTGCTGCCTGCTGCGATTGATGAGATTCTGCGCATTCATGCGCCGCTTGTCTCCAATCGCCGGGTGACGACCCGCGCAGTGGAAATCAGCGGCCAACAACTGCCTGCCGGCGCACGCGTCACGCTGATGTGGGCTTCGGCCAACCGTGACGAAGCGGTGTTCGGCGATCCCGATGAGTTCCGTCTGGATCGCGATCCGGCGAATAATCTCCTGTACGGGGCGGGCATTCATGTTTGCCCAGGTGCACCGTTGGCCAGGCTGGAGCTACGGCTTATCACGGAAGAACTTCTCAAGCGCAGCCGGATCGAGCTGGTACCGGACAATCGGCCGGTAAAGGCCGTTTATCCCGCCAGTGGATTTTCCACGCTTCCGCTAAGGATTCGGCGCTGAACGGTGTTTGTGCACGAATGGGCACCTCGAGCTACGCACTTTCTCCCGCAAACTGGTTCGCGAACCAGGCTTCATGCGCGCAGCCCTTGCGGATAGTGATCTGGCGCCTTCGGCGGTTCACGCCGTCCTCGAAATCGGCGTGCCGCCGGGCATCGGCGCGAAGCACCTCGGCAACATCCTGCCGCTGGACAAATCGAACACGAGCCGACACGTTTCGCGGCTCCAAGCAGCCGGAATCGTGGAGCGCCGCGTCTCGATCGGGTTGCCATCGACAACCAGCAAATTTCTTCAAGCCGCTGTTCAAGCGCCGCCAAAGTCTGAATTCGTCAGCAACTATTGTCCTGGCTTGCTGCCTTGATCGGAAAGCGGCGTCGCGCTTTTGCTTTGCGTGCGGCTCACCAGCGCCATGGCAATCCCGCCCAGAATCGCAGCGGACGCGACCACAAGGCGCAAAGTAATGACCTCGGACAATAACGGCACGGCGGCAAAAGCGGCTATCGGCGGCACTGACAACTGCACCGTCGCGGCGCGCATCGCGGACAGCCCTTTCAGCGCCGCATACCACAGCACGTAGCCGATGCCCGACGTCACCGCACCCGATGTGATCGCCAGCGCGATGCCAGCGGGAGCAGCGTGAAAGCGGTTATGAAACAAAAGACTCAAAACGAGCGCCATGGGAGCCGCCCGGAGGAAATTACCCGCCGTGGCCGCAAGTGGATTCGCGATGCCGCGCCCGCGCAGCGAATACACGCCCCAGGACACACCTGCCACGCTCATCAGCAAGGCACCCAACGGCGTTGGCGCGGTGATGCCAGGCGACACCAGATAGATGAGCCCCGCAAGTGCCAGCGCGAGCCCAAGCCACGCGCGCGGCGCGAATTGTTCGCCTGCGCGCAGGCCGGCGCCGAACATCGTCAACTGGACGGCGCCGAACAGAATCAATGCGCCAGTGCTCGCACTCACTGTTAGATACGCGAACGAGAAGAACGCGACATACGAAAACAGCATCGTTGCCGCGATCCAGTCCGCACTCGCTCGCGGCGCTTTAGTCCTACCCGAGCGCGTGAGCACCATGAGCATTGCCGCACCCGAGACCAGCCGGATACTGGAAAAGCTCGCCGCGTCGATACTGGCATGCTGCAAGGCCAGACGGCACAGCAGCGAGTTGGAAGCGAAAGCGACCATCGTGGCGCTCGTGAGCAGCACGGTGCGTGCAGCGGGCTGACTTTGGTCCATATCCGCACCCACGGGTTCGAAGAGGCCTCAGGTATGGCTGGCCATGAGCAGCGCCGCCCAAATCAGCATTACGACGCAGCGCAGCACCAGCGCGTAGCGCACTGCGTGCTAAAGCGGCGAGCCGCCTCGACGGGCTCGGCACAAAACGGTGTGCCGGGTACCGGCAGGAAGATGTGTCGATTACACGCGGTGCCGGGCAAGTTCGACTCAGCCTCCGCGTACGGAAGCGCGTGCGGTGCGGTCGTTAACGCCGTGGCCCCGATCAGGTGTCAGCCACTCGGGAAATGATGGCGTGAAGTGGAAAATGCGCGCAGCCGTATGGATCACAAGCAGGCTCTGTCACCCTGCAATGTGGAAACGGCGTGTCGCCTTTAATTCTAGAAAACCGCAAAGGGTATGCAAGGCTATTCCGCGCGCTCGCCCGCCCCGCCTGATTCCGGGGCGATCGGCGCACTCTTCGCCACAAGCCAGGATTGTTCAGACCGAACGACACGTGGCAAATCTGCGCAACCGCCGACGGGTACGTAGTTGTCTATCCGATACAGACACTCGCATCCGATCCCCGCGTATGTGCGTATGTGCGCTACGTGCTACGGCCGCCGACTCACATGAGTCTCCACGGCAAAACCGTTGTGTTCGCAATTTATCCGCAGTCTCACTGCGTTCCATCATCGTGCCGGCAGACGCGCACGCCATCCATTTTCTCGAGCCGCGCGCAGATGGCCAGGAACTCGCTTTCGCTCACGCGCGACAGTGCGATTTGCACGTCGTCGAGTTCCGGATCGTCTTCGGATTGCTGGACGATAAACTGCTTGACCCGCACGCTCCCCGAACCGAGCGTGTGATGCACGGTGTCCAGAGACACGCTTCCGCGTTCGACCAGCAACTGTACGTTGCGCTGTTGCCGGACGGAAATGAAGCGGCGTTCAAGCGGCTTCAGGCCCGCGAGAATTGCCAGGATGATGACGGTTGCACCGATGGCGGCGGTGTACATTCCGCCACCGACAGCAAGGCCGACGCCCGCGACGGACCACAGGCTGGCTGCCGTGGTCAATCCCCGCACGACTTCGCCCCGAAGCAGGATTGACCCTGCCCCGAGGAAGCCAATTCCCGATACGACCTGAGCCGCAACGCGTGATGGATCGAGCGCGACGTTCTTTTCGCCCAGCACATCGGCAAAGCCGTATGCCGACACCAGCATCATCAGGCAGGCCCCGACGCTCACCAGCATGTGCGTGCGCAAACCCGCAGCCCAGTTCAGTCTTTCACGCTCGAAGCCGACTACGCTGCCCAGCACCGCGGCCATGAGCAGGCGCTCCAGAATTTCAAAGTTTCCTATCATGGTCTCGGCCCCATCTTCCCGGTCCAATTAGTCAGCCAAATCGGATAGCTGCGATCCTGGAGCAAGGCACCGGACGCGGACGATCGCAGCGTCTAGATTGTGGCGTCTTTATGACCAAAAATGAGATTCACGATTTCGCGCGTCGGCACACTGGTGAGAAGCGTGGCCACCTTGCCGGGCCGAAACCATCGACATGCGAGGATTTCGTTGCTCGGCTGAGGTCGGACGTCCCGTGGCAGGACCGTGTAGAAGACGTGATGCCGCTTGTTCAACCCGCCAAACTGGAACAGATATCCGAATTCGCACTCCGAAAGGGTCGTTTCCTCGCTCAGTTCGCGCTTCGCGGCATCAATCGGAGATTCGTCACGCCGAATCGTTCCACCGGGCAACGCCCACCGCGATCGTCCCCGTTCGACGAGAAGGATTCGGCCTTGCCGCCAGCACACAACGGTCGCTCTTTCTTTCATATTCGCTAGTTCGGACACGATGCCCCAGTTTTCGGAGTGAATCGAAAAATTGGACGGTTTGAAAGCCTCTGGTAACAAGACAGGTGAATGACGAGTATGAAGCAACGTTTGGGCCCGGCGCGCGACTTTCTCGTAACAATTTCCCGGGCACCGCATTTGACGGGGAGCAAAAGACATGAGAGCCCACGTGCTCTCGCTCCCGACTCGCACGCAACCAATCATTCTCCAGATGGCTTCACCGAAATTGCTTGCGCGGGCTCCGATCCCCTGGCCTGCTTTACTTTCACTTCGTCTGGTGGCTGTGACACGTGCGAAACGGACGGCGTACAGCTTTCGTTCACATGCGATCTATGTTTTGGGCATACCGATCGTTGCGGGAGAGAGGCGCAGCATCCAGATCAAAACTGATCTGAAGTCGTTCTCACAAGACGTTGACAAGTTGACATTTGATGTGTGACCGGAGTTGTCGCCCGCGCGGCACTTCATGCCCTTTGCATTGACACATTCACTTATGATTGACCAAAGTCGATCCACGCGTTGGGGTGTGACACGAAAGAGTCACTGGCCCGGACTTTCAATTTCTTGTTCGAATATTCAAAGTGGTCAGACAATAACGGCGACAGCGCGCCCACGGCACGGTAAGTAAATGTAACCACCTCAGAATTCAGTAGCGTTATTTAACATTTGCTGGTTAGAATAAAAATTCTAACTCATTATTTATGTAGTTGCATAAATCGAAGTTTCAGTAGCGGAAGATGCTGCGCCAGCTTCGCGGCCGATCATCCAGCCACGGCGCATAAGCGCGCCAGTCGCGATTCTGAAATCAGTGCCGCGCAAGATTTCACGTGTCGCAGACCAAGTGAGGAAGTTCCGATTCCGGTCGATTCGTCTCTCACCTAATTGGTCATACTAATAATAACTTTGAAAGTAAATTCCGCACCAAGAGCAATCTGAAAACCACAGGCGTGTGCGATCCATCGGATCGGGTGGTCGCCACCAACATTCCCGGAGAGGAAATCAACGTGTTTTCGTCTGAAGACCTGATGCAATTCTATCGAGCGAATACTTCGCTCTTCATTTCACTGGCTTGCGAGGCGTCTGATGGGGTGCAAAAGCTCGCGGAACTGAATCTGCAGGCCGCACACTCCGTGTTGGCGGATAGCGTTGCACGTCTGCGGGAAATGCAGTCCGACGCCGCAACCGTGGATTGGCCGGGTTCGCCGTTGTGCCTCGCCCAGTCCGCTATTGCGAAATCGCTCTCATATCAGTTGCATGCCTATGACATCGCAATCGCGACCGAAAGCGCCGCTGCGAAGATCATCGACGCGCACTACGACCAGTTCACCCGCGACTTGCTAGCCCGTGTTGAAAGCTGGGCAAAGCAAACGCCAACGGGCTCAGAAACCGCTTTCATCACCGTGCAATCGGCGTTTTCGACGGCGAGCAACGCGGCGGAAACGATGCGCAAATCGGTCCGTAGTGTCGTGGAAGGCATGCAGGCCAATGTTTCCGCGATGATTGCGGGAGCCAGCAGCACAGTTGCGTCGCACTCGGACACGCGCGCCTGAGAACGGCGGACATCTGGAATTTTTAACGGTGCGCCTACGCGGCAGCATGTCGTAGTTCGTCGGCGCACCGGGCTCTACTCGCGCAATACCACAAGACTACAAAAACCCGCGCGGCTCAATCGAAGCTGTACCCATTGCCTCCCAAAACGCGGCGGCCGGCGACACTTTGTGCTAACGCAATGACGGGTGATACGAGGTGGCCAATGGGTATTCATGAACCTCTCAGTTATTAATTTCACGGATGGAAACTATGACGAAACGCACTGTTGTTGTGACGGGCGGCATGGGCGGTCTTGGAGAAGCGATCAGCACGAAACTTCACGACGCTGGCTATGCCGTTGTGGTGACACACTCGCCGAACAACACCGGCGTAGCCGACTGGCTGGCGAGCATGGAAAAGTCCGGTCGGAATTTTCGCGCTTACCCGGTTGATGTTTCCGACTACGACTCATGCCAGCGCTGTGTGGCCAGCATTCAGGCCGAAGTCGGTCCAGTCGACATTCTGGTGAACAACGCCGGGATCACGAAGGACATGACGCTCAAGAAGATGGACAAGGTCAACTGGGACGCGGTCATTCGCACCAATCTCGACTCGGTGTTCAACATGACCAAGCCGCTATGTGAAGACATGGTCACACGCGGTTGGGGAAGAATCGTCAATATCTCGTCGGTCAACGGTTCCAAAGGCTCTATTGGCCAGACCAATTACGCCGCGGCCAAGGCCGGCATGCACGGCTTCACGAAGTCGCTGGCGCTCGAGGTCGCGCGCAAAGGCGTGACCGTCAACACGATTTCGCCGGGCTACCTGGCGACAAAAATGGTTACGGCAATTCCGCAGGAGATCCTCGATTCGAAGATCCTGCCGCAGATTCCGATGGGGCGTCTCGGCAAGCCGGAAGAAGTGGCATCGCTCGTCCTCTATCTGTGCTCGGACGATGCTGGCTTCGTGACCGGCTCCAATATCGCGATCAATGGCGGGCAGCACATGCAGTAACACGATGCGCGCGTCCGTTTCGTGCGGGGGACGCAATGCGAACCCGCATGATCTATTCGCTTCCCCTGTGGTTCCGTGAGAGGAATGAGTCATGAGTGAGACCTGGTTGGGTCTGATCATCGGAGGTTCGGCCCTTGGTATCGGATTTTTCATGGTGATTGTTCATTATCACCATGAGCGGATACGGGCAGGAATGCTACGCAATCTCAATCATTACAAGTAGTGGCACCCAACGCGCGCGCTATTGGCCGCACTGCCTGTGCGGCCAATAGCGCGAACACAGCTGCGAAAGCGGTGGTGAATGACACCAGACATTGCCGCACTATTAACGTCCACAGGGCACCACATCACCATTCGAGCACTGAGCGGCGGCCTGCGCGTCGCCGCAGTCCGGCTCGTTTAACCGCGACACACCTTACGCCAGTACCGCCGCACACGCTTTTCCGCTAACAGCACATGCGGGGATTTTCACTTGTGCGCCAGCGGAATGCCGCCTGGCCAGATTTAAGACGTTCGACATCATCGCGCAGATCGTCGACAATCATCGGCAGGAAGTCGACATCCTTCACGCGATGGCGATCCGCGTTCCCGAAGCTGAAAAATCCAATGGCAATTCCGCGACTCGTTGCAAACCTCTCCAGACAAACGTTGACGTTCATACGGGAAGGAGAAACCGTGCGGACCTATCCGGTCTCGACAGCGAAAAACGGCGCTGGCGAACAAATGGGAAGCGGTTGCACGCCTCGCGGCCAGCATGTCGTCAGGATAAAGATCGGTGCCTCCTGTCCAGTCGGCACCGTTTTTGTCGGCCGTAGAGCAACGGGTGAAATCTACTCGACCGAACTCGCGGATCAGTTCCCGGAACGCGACTGGATATTGACCCGCATCCTCTGGCTACGCGGCTGCGAACACGGAAAAAACCGCTTAGGTGAAGTAGATACGATGCGACGTTATATCTACATTCACGGTTGCCCCGACACTGAACCGATGGGCGTGCCGGCTTCTCACGGTTGCATAAGAATGCGCAACACGGACATCGTGGAGCTATTCGATCTGGTCGAGTCAGGAACACCCGTTTTCATCGAACCATAAAGTGCAATGTAGCCGCCGTATCGGGCAACCGTCCGGACAAACGATCACTCGACAGGCGGACCTGGATTGCTGACAATCTGCCCATAGCCACATCGATCACAGTCGCTCACATCAGCTTTCGCTTAAAAATAGTCAGATATCGTCGCGTACGGAAGAACTACTCCAAGGGAGACGGCAATGCTGAAGGCTATTTTGGAAGGTTCGAAGATCCTTGCACTCGTGGCACTGCTTGTGGGTGCCGTAACGTTCAATTACCACCCCGAAGGCAAACGTTATCAGACCTGCGACGAGAATTCCGGCGGGCTGTACTGCGGGCTTCAACACACGTGGGACACGTTAAGAGGGCTTTTCGGTTGATCGGAACCGGCGTCAGGTCTCCTCGTTCGCGGGGCGGAAGAAAGGCGCGGACGCTGCCGTTCGTGACCTGGCCTGAGCGCTTCGGTCAAATCTGAAGCACCGCTCCGTGTCGGTCGGAGACTCCCGTCATCGCCAATCCAGAAGAGCTGTCTTTCGCCTTGTCAGCACCGCTAACCTTGTCGTTTTCCTGCAAAAAATAATGCGATTTCAAGGCAGATTTGAAATATCGCTATTACACAGGGTTATTAAACAATCGGCATCAACCGGCATCGATTCCTGCAAAGCCCCGCACGGCGGGCCTCTCGGGCTAACGACACAGCGTGCGCCCGGCCCTGCCATCGAGCAGCGCTGACCGTGGCGGGCCGTGGGCGCACCGCGTCATTTCTATATACTCGGCAGCTTTCCTTCAACGAGTTTTCGCGACCTTTCGTCCACACTGCGAACGCCCGCTTCACCGGCGTGCCGCCCTTGCGAAACAAGCGCGTCCGACCCCGTTCATCATGTCCGATCTGTCCACGTCGTTCGGCGGCACGCCCCGCCGCCTCGCCAACATCAATCCGAAGCCGCTCTCCATTGCGCTCGCGCTCGTCGTGCTCGGCGCGATCTATCTCGCGCAGACAGTCAGCGTGAAGCAGGCCGCACTGTACGTCCTCGGCGCGCTGCTCGGCATCACGCTCTATCACGCCGCGTTCGGCTTCACGTCCGCATGGCGCGTGTTCATTGCCGACGGCCGCGGCGCCGGACTGCGCGCACAGATGCTGATGCTCGCGATCGGCGTGCTGCTGTTTTTCCCGGCGCTTTCCGCCGGTACGCTGTTCGGTCATCCGGTTGTCGGCGAAGTGTCGCCCGTCAGCACATCGGTCATGATCGGCGCGTTCATGTTCGGCATTGGCATGCAACTCGGCGGCGGCTGCGCCTCCGGCACGCTGTTCGCGGTCGGCGGCGGCAGCACGCGGATGATCGTCACGCTGATCGCGTTCGTCATCGGCTCGGTGGTCGGTACTGCGCACATGCCGTTCTGGGCCGCGCTGCCGCATCTCCAGCCGATCTCGCTCGTGAAGACGCTCGGCGTCGGCCCGGCAATCGTGCTGAACCTCGTGGTTTTCGCAGCAATCGCCGCGCTGACCGTGCTGATCGAAAAGCGCCGTCACGGCCGCCTCGTGAATGACGTTGAGCGCGCACCGAACGCGTCGCCGTGGCTGCATGGCCCGTGGCCGGTCCTTGCCGGCGCTGTCGTGCTTGCGGTCCTCAACTTCGTGACGCTCGCCATTTCGGGCCATCCGTGGGGTATCACGTCGGCGTTCGCGTTGTGGGGCGCCAAGGCGTTCTCCGCAATCGGCATCGACGTCGCAAGCTGGCATGCGTGGAGCACCGGCCCGAACGCGGCCGCCCTCGCCGCCCCGATCAGCCACGACGTGAAGTCGGTGATGGACATCGGCATCGTGATCGGCGCGATGGTTGCCGCTTCGCTCGCCGGCCGCTATGCGCCCGTGTGGCGTCTGCCGCGGCGCTCGCTGATCGCCGCAATCGTCGGCGGACTGCTGCTCGGCTACGGCGCACGCCTCGCGTACGGCTGCAATATCGGCGCGTACTTCAGCGGCATCGCGTCGGGCAGCCTGCACGGCTGGCTGTGGCTCGTCTCGGCATTTGCCGGCAACGTGATCGGCACGAAGCTGCGTCCGGCGTTCGGTCTCGCAGTCGAGCGCGTGAAGCAAACGGGCTGCTGATCAGAGCGGTTTCGGCCATGAGCCGCCGCGCGATGCGCGGCTCTCGGCGCTTTTCCCTTAGATGGCTAACCGTTTCGGCTCTTCAAAATCCGGAACGACATCCCGATCGTGCCGATCCTTTCCTTTAATCGATGCGAGCAGGGATGCAAGGACGATCGACCCACCACCGATGGCCGCAAGCACAGTTACCCGTTCCCCAAGCCATATGCTCGCAAACAAGGCGCCAAAGACAGGCTCGCTGCCCATCAGCAGCGCGACGCGTGTCGGCGTGCTACGGCTGACCGCGTAGTTCTGCACGAAGAATGCGAACAACGTGCAGCCCGCGACCAGATAAATAACGATCATCCAGAAACGCTCATACCCGGCGAATAGAGGCAAGGGCTGCCATTCGGACCTCGCGACGGTCAGAGCGAGCACGGCGCAGCCGAACGACACAACGCCGGATTGCACGGCCGTCATCGCCAGCGGCGAAACGGCGTTGACCTGCATGACACGCTTCGTTGCGCACACATTGATCGCGCGTAACAGCGCGGCAAGCACCACCAACGCATCGCCAGGGGTGAAATCGAATCGGCCGCCGCCGAGCAGAAAGGCGCCCAGCAGAGAAAGCCCGGCTGCCACCCATTCGACGCCGCGCGGCGTACGCCTGAGCCATGCCCATTCGACCAGCGGCGTCATCACCACGCACAGGCTGATCAGAAACGCCGCATTCGACGCGCTCGTTATCCACACGCCGAAAGTTTCAGCCAGAAAAATCCCGAGCAGTACGCACCCGGCGCCGACGATCCTGCCCCACTGAGAACGCGATAATCCGCGCATCGACCACAGGGATGGCGACAACAGCACGAACGTGATGCCGAAGCGCAAGGCGAGAAGGCCCAACACCGGATAGACGAGCAATGCGCTTTTCACCACGGCGTAGCTCGTTCCCCAGATAAAGGCCACAACAAGAAGTAATAAATCGGCAGATGTGCTGAACCGGAAACGCATGACGAGCCTCCCGTAATGAATGGCCCTCATTGTCCGATAGTGCATTGGCAGCGATAATCAGGTCGACTGGAATATCTTTTGTGCATCCAGCGCATAAATAAACCAGGAACGCACGTCAGCCCGGATACGTCCATGACACCGACCGAACTTCTCCCGTTGCTGCCGGATCTCGCGACTTTCGCGCAGGTGGTCGAGTCCGGTAACTTCTCGTCAGCAGCCCGCCCGCTTGGCACCACACCTTCGACCATCAGCCGGCAAGTGCAGCGGCTCGAACGGGCACTGGGCACGCGGCTCTTCGAACGCTCGACCCGACGCATCCGGCTAACGGAGTCCGGCATGCAGGTCTATCGCCACTGCCGGGAGATGATGGATGCAGCGTCCGGAGCCGTCGATGCGGCAAGCCAGTTGACGGCACAACCACACGGCCGGGTCAGCATCAGCGCCCCGATTTCGCTCGCGAAAAGCCTGATTCACCCGAAGATTTCCGGCTTCTTGCGTACCTATCAGGAAGTCGAGGTGCAGGTTGTATTCGACGACCGGGAGTTCGATCCGGTACGCGATCACATCGATCTCGTTGTGCGGCCCACCCCGACACCACCGCAAGGCCTCGTGGCAAGACGGCTCGGCACGGTGCGATGGCTGCCGTGCGCCTCTCCTGGCTATCTGCGTGCACGCGGCACGCCCGTGGTTCCAAACGAGCTCGCGCAGCATGATTGTCTATGTCTCGGCGATACGCCTGACGACAACCAGTGGACTTTCCGCCAAGGCAACCACACACAGATGATTGAAGTCAGAGGCCGATATATAGCGAACGATGTGAGCGCAAGGCGTGAAGCGGCGCTGGAGGATTGGGGCGTGGCGAGCCTGCCGGAATTTGCCGTTGGGGACGATCTCCGTGCCGGCAGGCTGGTACAGGTGCTGCCGGAATGGCTGTTCGAGCCACGCGCCTACAGCGGGCCTGTCTGGTTGCTGTATCCGCCGAACCGGCTCATGCCGCCGAAAGTGCGGGTGTTAATTGATTGGTTAGTGGAACAGTCCGGTTGTTAATTCAGTCGCCGATTTAGCTGAACCCGCACGCCGAAAACCCGATGCAGAGTGTGTGCAACGCCGGCGAACGACAAAGGTACCTCGTTAGTCGAGCAGCAAGCTGCCCGACCTGGCCGCCTCTATCGCCAGATTTGCATTGGACGCGGCCCTTGTGGTGACATCGGGTCAAAGGCTAAAAGTGGGTCGGCTACCCTAACCGCAGGTTTGTCGCGTGGGGCGTGTGCTTCCGTCGTCGCAGCATTGGGCTGCACGCTCGGCATCCTGCCCCACATGGTGGCGGCAATCACCGGTCTGGCTGCACTCCTGCATGCGAGCGCCGTCGCATTCGAAGCGATCAAGTATGCCGGCGTCGCCTACCTGCTCTACATGGCATGGAAGACGCTCAAGGAAAATGGAGCGTTGAAGATCAAGTTCGACGGCTCCGCGCACTCCGATCGGGATGTGATCTCGCACGCGATCCTGGTGAATATGCTCAACCCCAAGCTTTCGATCTTCTTCTTTGCCTTCCTGCCGCAATTTCCTGGTGCAGCGGTAATCGGCCTGTCCCGGAACTACGCGATCGTTCGGATTAATGGAGCCCAATGCTCGGGATGCTCTGCAACTGCGCATGCCGTATCAATCGCCTCACGCGCAAAGCATCAACCAGTCCATGTGTTGATATCGAGAACCGCGGCGGCGAACGCTTCGGGTGCCTCCTGCGGAAGATTGTGGCCCGCATTCGGCACGACGCGATTCTGATGGCGTCCGGTGAAGCACGTCGCGTCGGCCGGTCTTTCTCCTGGTAGAACAACGCCATCGGCATCCCCTTCGAGCGTGATCGCGGGCACGGTAATCGGCGGCATGACCGACAACCGGCGCTCGATCTCGTCAAATTGAGGATCGCCATCGACCAGTCCGAAACGGTGTCGATAGGAATGGACGACCACGTCGACGAAATCGGGATTGTCGAACGCCACTGCCGAGCGTGCGTAGATGTCGTCATCGACGTGCCAGGTCGGCGACCACAGCGACCATAGGAGACGACAAAACGCGCGCCGGTTTTCAGCCAGACCCGCTCGTCCGCGCTCGCCATGCAGGTAGTACTGGTACCACATCCGGTGTTCCCTTTCGGGGTCCGCTGGCTGCGACGCAGCGGCTATATCCTGGATGTTGTAGCCGTTGACCGAAACCAGCCCGCGCGCTCTCGACGGGTAAAGCGCCGCCACGATGCACGCCGCCCGGCCGCCCCAGTCGTATCCGCCGAGCACGGCTCGATCGATTTGAAGCGCATCGAGCAGCGCTAACAGGTCTGCGCCGAGCGCGGCCTGCTGGCCCGAGCGAACGGTTGTGGGCGCAAGGAAGCGCGTTGGCCCGTATCCCCGAAGGTAGGGGGTAATGACGCGCGCGCCCTGGGATGCCAGCCGTGGCGCCACTTCCTCATACGCATGGATGTCGTAAGGGAAACCGTGAAGCAGGACGACGGGCCATCCGTTCGCATCGCCCTGTTCGTCATAGGCGATATCAAGCAGCGCGGTTGCAATATGTTTCAGCATGGAGTTCTCCTTCGCATGAGGTCGTCCGGCCGGTTACGGCGGATTGTCTCCGATTAGCGAGTCTGCCTGGCCGGGACAGCGGCAACGGGCCGAGGCGTGCGTCTATCATCGCGCGCGATTGACGTGCCATGCTGCATGCGTTTTCGCGAGGTGTGAAAGGCAGGATTACCCCAATGAGAAGTTAGCCGCCAGAAGTACTCGAAGGCGAAGTTGGCTGCTCTCTTCGAAGGCGCTCTCCTGAACGACCGTCGAAGTATGAAACCGTACCAGTCTGCGCATCGAGCCAGACTGGTTTGCCCACATCAGGGGGGATCGTCCGTTGCGTGACCAGTACCGGGCTGCCGCCAACCGCGCAATGCAGTAAATAGTGGCTGCCCAAATCTTCGACCGCCGTCACGGTTCCTGTGAACGCGCCGGACACCGGGCTGGCACGGAGATTTTCTGGGCGGATGCCAATTTTGACTTCGCCATGCTCCGGCAGGCTTGCCGTATCGGGCAGAGGGAGCGGCACGAATTGCCCGTCCGCGAGTCGGATCGAATGATCGGATAGCGAGGCCGGTATGAGGTTCATCGGTGGCGTACCGATGAAACGGGCCACGAATTCATTGGCTGGCCGATGATAGACTTCAGTCGGTGTACCGACCTGCTCGACACAGCCCTGGTTCATCACGATAATCCGGTCAGCTAGCGTCATCGCCTCGATCTGGTCGTGCGTGACGAAGATCGAAGTGCATCCGAGCTGGTCATGCAGCTTGCGCAGTTCTACGCGCATGTCGTTGCGCATGCTCGCATCGAGGTTCGAAAGAGGCTCGTCGAACAGCAGGACATCCTGCTGTCGCGCAATTGCGCGACCGATCGCGACTCGCTGGCGTTGCCCACCCGAGAGCTGTGAGGGCAGACGATCCAGTAGATGCTCGAGCCCGAGCATCGTGGCAATTTTGCCAGCGCGCGAAGTCTGTTCCGCCGAAGACAAGCCAGCCAGTTTCAGGCCGTAGCATATGTTCTTGCGCACCGTCATATGTGGATATAGTGCGTAGTTCTGGAACACCATCGCGCAGCCCCTATCCTTGGGAGCGGCCCGGGTCACATCCCGATCACCGATGCGAATCTCGCCGGAGGTGATTTCCTCGAGGCCGGCAATCATTCTGAGCAGTGTGGATTTTCCGCAGCCGGACGGGCCGAGCACCACAGTGAATTCCTGGTGCAGGAAGTCGATGTTCACATCTTTCATCAGATGCGTCGAGCCGTAGGTTTTTGCAAGGTTGCGGACCGAGATCGTCAGCGGTGCGGTCGTTCCTGTCATTTTTCTGCTCCAATGATGCCTTTCACGAGCCATTTCTGCATTAACGCCACGACCAGGACGGGCGGCGCCAGCGCGATGACGGTCGCCGCCATCATCAGGTTCCATTCGGGAAGCTGCGAGGCATCGGTCGGTAGAAACTTCACGACACCGAGCACCACCGTGCGCATGTCCTGCTGATTGGTCGCGACGAGCGGCCACATGTAGTCCTTCCACGTGGAGACAAACACAATGATCCCGAGCGCAGAAAAATTGGCCTTGGACAACGGCAGCAGCATATCGACGAAAAAGCGGATCGGGCCGGCACCGTCCATTTTGGCGGCTTCCAGTAGTTCAGCCGGAATCGTCCGGTAGAACTGGCGGAACAGGTATGTACCAGTGGCAGACGCGACCAGCGGCAGCGACAAACCGGTGTATGAATTGAGCAGATTAATCGTCGGGATCGAAATCCGGATGCTCGCGATCGTCTGCAGCGCATGATCGAGACCGGTGGCGAAGAGCACGGCGCGGACCGGCTCGAGGAGGTCAGCAGCCACTGCATAGGTCGGGATCACGCGTACTTCCAGCGGCAGCAACAGCGTAATGAGCACTGCGGCAAAGATCACGTGTTTGATGCGCGAGCGGAAAAACACCACGGCATACGCCGTGAGCGCGGAGAGCAGCAGTTTTCCGACGACGACGATGCTTGCGACCAGGAAGCTGTTTAGCAGCAGGCGACCGAAGTTCGCACGTCGTTGCACTTCCGCGAGATTGGCGACGAGTTGCGTGCCCGGCACGAACGCGACGCCATGTTCGATCAGTTGCCGATTCGACACCGAAGCCGAACATAGGGCAAGGTAGATCGGGGCGAGTGCAAAGATCAGGCCGATCGCGAGCACGATCGGGCCAAGCACGCGGACAACGGGGGTTTTCTCACGCACGGCGCCCCCAGGTTTTTTGGCGGTTTGCGAGCATGGACTGGACGATTGTCACCGCAACGATAATCACCATCAGGATGACCGACAGCGCCGACGAGCCGGACAGGTCGAGGCCAAGGAAACCATCGGCATAAATCTTGTACGGGAGAATGTTGGTGGCCCCGGCGGGCCCGCCCCGGGTCAGCGAGTCGATCAGGCCGAAGCTATGGGTCAGGCTGTCCAGGGTGCAGATAACGAAGACGAAGACAATTTGCGGCGCAATCATCGGCACCTGGATGTCGATAAAGCGTCGAGTCGGACCGGCGCCGTCCATTGCGGCCGCCGCCAGGTAGTCGTCGGGGATCGCACGTAGCGCAGCGGTCAGGATCACGAAGCAGAACGGCATTTGCATCCACGCGAAGGCGGTCGCAACGAAGAGCAATGCTTGCCACGGATGCTGGTTGGGCAACCACGCGCCAGGCCAGATCTCATTGATCACGCTCATGGGGCCGATCACGGGGTTCATAACGAACTTTAGAATGATGCCAACGACTGCTCCGGCGACTGCGTACGGCCACATCATGAGATTGCGGTAGATCGCACTGCCGCCAAGCAGATATTCGCTGAGTCCCGCCAATCCCAGCGAAATACCAATTGACATCGATACGGCGAGAACGGCAAACAATGCCGTGGAGCGGATCGATTCCCAGAACGCCCAGTCGGTGACGATGCGAGCATAGTTGTCCAGACCGACGAACACCTCGCCGTTGCCGAACGGACGCACCAGATGGACCGACCAGGCGATGGCCTTGAGCGCTGGCCAATAGAAGAACAGGCAGATCAGCAGCAGTTGAGGTAATGCGATGAGCAGAGGCAGCCGCCATCCCTCGAATAAGGCGTGTTGTTTCATCGAAATTTCCTTTCCAGCTCTGTCGTATCCGTCAAGGTTTCGCGTACATGCGCTGGAAGCGTTCGAGCAGGCGATTACCCTGTTCCTGTGCACTTACCAGTGCGTCGGCCATGCTTTTTTGTCCGGCAAAGGCCCGTTGGGCCTCTAGCTGCCATGCCATCCGGATTTGCGTGAAGAAGCCGAGCCGCGCACCATGCGAAAAGTCCGACGTGGGCTGATCGAGTGAAGTCAGTGCCACTTCGAGATGTCGCAGCCGCGGATTGCCGTGTGCAGCAGACGCACGCCATGCTGCGACGGTCTCGGTCGTTCTCAACAGGAAACCAGTCTGCCCGGCGAGCTTCATCTGATTGACCGGCTGGTTGATGAAGTCGAGGAACTTCGCAATGGCCCGGTAGGTGTCGCGATCGAAGCCCTTCATGATCCACAGGGACGACCCGCCGATCACCGTACTGTGCCGCGGCACGCCGGAGAAATTCGGCAGCAGGCTGATGCTGGCCTGAATACGGCCCATTTGCTGGACAATGCCCCACGCGTACGTGGAACCGATCGACATCGCACATTCGCCGCTTGCGAACGCTTGAGACTGACGGCCCACACGGGTTTCGGTCGCCTCGACGATTTCGCCGCGACGATACCCGTTCAGGAGTGCGTTCATGAGTTCGGGGTGCCGGCCTGATGCAAAGACGAGTCGTGCGTTCAGTCCACCCGCGCCATTTCGCAGTGACGCGATTGGCTCACCGGCCACCGCGCCGGGCTGTTCAAGCATTTGCCACGGGTCGATGTCGATGACGGCCGGGCAGCCGATCCCGGCAGCCTTGAGGCGTGCGGCGTCCCGAAGGAATTGCTCCCATGTTTGGGGTGGTTGTGCAATTCCTGCGCGGCGCAACAGGACATCGTTTGTATAGAGCACGATCGTCGATACCGCAAACGGCGCGGAGTACAACTCGCCACGCTTATCCCCGTAATAGTGGCGAATGGCGGGAAGGTAGGATGCACTGACGTCGCCATTGCCGAACTCGCGCGCCAGATCGGCATACGGGACTGTGGCGTCGCTGAGCAGCATGTCGTTCGTGCCGACATCATAGATTTCGGCGAGTGCGGGCGCGCGATGCGCGCGCCAGGCGGCAATCAGTTGACGCAGATTCGACTCGTAGCCGTTCTGCCCGATGCACTGAACACGGTCGGCTGACTGGCTGGCATTGAATGCGTCGCACAGTTGTTGCACGACCATGCCCGCCTTACCGCTTTGCGCGTACCAGAAATCGAATTGGGCGCTCTGGCAGACCGCAGGCAGGGACAGGGGCATCCCCGCGCCCACGGCAAGGCTTGCAAGCGATCGGGCCGCGTGTGCTCGCACGTGTTTTACGCTTTCCATGTTCAGCAGGATTGCAGGCGTGCGTTCGCTTCCCCGATAAAACAATGGGTTTCGAACGCGAACATATCGTTAAACGTACAAAATTCAGGCGCACCGAGTTCGAAGGTACCGATGCGTTCCGCCAGTTCGGCGACCACGTCCAACCAGAGTACGCGGTAACATGGCGTCTCGTCGTCCAGCTCCTCGATTGGATATGAAACCGTGGTGTGAAAGAGATAGGTTGCGTGATCCGGCGCAGTGATGCCGAAGCGTTCGGACATCGCATCGCGCAGCGCTCTCAGCCGTTGCTCGCTTTCCGGTTCCGGGACCAGCGTCAAGGAGGTCAGCGAGGTTTGAATGCCACTGGAGCCAATACGGATCCGGAATGGCGCATCGATAAGCAGGTCGAGCGTACGAAGGCGCTCAACCAGAAATTTCGTGCCGTCGTTGATCGAGGCATCCGCAGGCAAGTCCTTCGGCCAGTGGCCCGGGCCGCGTCTCTCGTCCAGCATGCAGTCGAACACAGTCATGTGGTAACTCGACGGCGGCAGGAACGTGAATTTGTGGCCAAACGGACTGATCCTGACTCGATCCCGCACCGTCATAAGTCCGCGCGACAGGACGGTGAGCATGGGGATGTGGCAGATGATCGTATTGCCGGGGAAACGGCGCACGCTGCCGTCAATGTTGAACTTCTTGCCAATGTGATGAGTTGGTGTGCCCATGAAGGAGAGACCGGAAAACGGTCTGATTTTGCGGTGAAGTGCCCAATATTACTACCCGTAATGTGTATTAATTGTGGCAGGCAGTATGCGATTGGGCACGCGTCCGGGGCGAGCCGAGGCGGTGGGCGCCCGGGCGCAGGCCTACAGGAAGAAGGTGTTTTTCAGCGGCGTCACTGCCGCACCGATGACGGTGGCGTCACCATTGGTTTCGCTCAAGACGAGCTTGGGAAGGGCTGGGCCGACGCCATTGCGGTGCTCCCAGAATTGCACGCGCTCGATCAGCATGTCGCCGAGCGTCGGCGGCAATAGTCCCCCGAAGACGATCGCATCAGGATCGAAAAGCCCCGCGAGCGTGTTGATGACGCGCTCCAGTGCCGGGAGCGTTCGCTCGATCCAGGACTCAACGCCGGGCCACTGTGGATCGAAACGCATCCGAAGGTCTTCGATCGAATCGATGTCGATACCATTGGCTCGCAACTCGGCAATCAGGAATTTCAGTGCAGGCCGACGCCTGGATTCATCCTTGTCAAACATCATTTCTCCGGCATTGCCGTGCGAACCAAAATAGGGTTTGCCGTTGAGCACGACACCGCCGCCGAAGCCATAGGAGAAGTTCAGGTAGAAGAAGTTGCGCGCCCATGTCCCGACGCCAAGGAGGCTTTCGCCGATCGCGGCACTGCTTGCGTCGTTTTCAATCCAGACCGGCAGTTCGAAGGTATTTTCCAGTATTGTCTGGAGGTCGGTCAGCGACCAGTCCTGAAGTGGGACTGGCGCATTGACGTGCTTCCGGTCATGAACGAAGAACCCTGAGATCGTGAAGCCGATACCAATGATGCGCGCCCGATCGACTGAGTTTCTCTTCACCAGTCGGTCCATCGCGTCACGCAATGCTGTGAGTGACGCATTGCGGCGGAGCGGTGGAATCCTTAGACGAATTTCCTCGAGGATATCGCCGCCGAAATCCGCGAGGCAAAGCGTCATCGAATCGGTACTGACCGAGATGCCGATGGCGTAAGCAGCGGTGCGCTCGAGTTCGATCTGCGGACTCGGCTGGCCGCGCCCTTTCCTGATTGCCTCGCCTGCGACGAGCAACCCGCGCTCCATCAACTGGTCAACCAGGCGGTGAACCGACTGCTGGGACAGGTCGGTTTCGACGGTCAAAGCCGCCCGTGAGATCGAGCGGTGCCGCCGCACCGCATCCAGAATGATCCGTTCGCTGGGCGAAACGGTGAAGCCTGTCCGCGCATGGCGTTGTGACGAGGCCTGCTGAGCCGCTGAGGCATCCATTTTCGTCTTTTGTACCAGTGGTGTTCCGGGACGGTTCCCTTATGCGGGGACACATCCGTCGCATTCTACTACAACTGTGTAATATCGAAACTACTCGTGTGCAGAGGATTACGCACCGGCTTCGCACCGCTCCCCTCCATCCGGTTCCCCCTATTTTTCTCGCCCTGCACGGGAAAAAGGCGCCTGCATGACGGTGAAGGCCTTCCGTACTTCGACCTCTCAGCGACCGAAACAACTGGCTCGGCGCAGTTGCTTGTCACAATTAATACCCGATGTAGGTAATAACATCCGCCTGCATCACGACACGGGGCGACGTTGACCCTCCAGCGCGCGAGTCGCTGTCCCACCAGGTCATCACGTCGGACAAGTATTTGATGCATGGCGTGCATCGATCATGCATCTGCATTAAACAGGACACCTATGCAACAGACTCTAGAACTGCCTGGCGCCAAGCAGGGAATCCATCTCTCAATCATGGCGTGGGCGATTTGCGCCGCGGTTCCTGCCCTGGCCGAAACGGCGGCGACACAGGACACATTGCAGACACCGGCAACCGACCCGGCACCGGCTGAAGCGTCAGACAAGGCCCGGGAGAGCGGTCGCGATATGCCCCGCGTGCATCGCATGGATAGCGTCAACGTCACTGCCCAGCGGTCTCAGACACAGACTGCTGTTGCGACCAAGCGCAACGACAATCGAGTCATGGACGTCCTGACCCGTGAGCAGATCAACAGTTTGCCTGACACGACCGTCAACGACGCGGTAAAGCGTGTCACTGGCGTTTCGACGAGTTTCAACGCCGATACGATCAATGGCCGGGATGACGCGGTATTCGTGACAATTCGCGGCCTCGATGCTGCCTACAACAATGTGACGATCGACGGAGCGCCGTGGGCCTCGACCGATCAAACGAGCCGCGGCGCACGTACAAACGTACTGTCCGCAACGATGGTCAAAAAGCTCGAGGTGTACAAGACGTGGCAACCTGACCTGGATCCGAATGCCGTCGGCGGTTCGATCAACATTACAACCCGCAGCGCATTCGACAATGGTGGAAAGCCGTTCTTCCAGGTGTCCGGCGGGCTTGGACATGCAGATGCGACAGGCAAGGTCCTGTCCGGCGCCGATGGCCTGGCGCGCAAGATCAATACGGTTTTCAGCACCACGTTCGGCCCAACCAGCGCGTTGGGGTTGGTCATTGCAGCCAACTACGAAAAGAAAAATACCGTTTCCGTAGGGCACATGACCACGGATCAAGTGTTCTACAGCTACTACAATCCGGACGGCACGATTGCCAACCCGTCGTCAACAGGCGGCCCAAATACGGGAAACGGCATTCCAGTCCCCCAGCAGGACAAGAACTGGCTGTACTACAAGAATATCGAGCGAATCGGTGGCAACATCAAGCTCGAAGCAAAATTCAGCCGCGACGTATACGGTTTTGTCGGCGTGGACTTCAACGACGACAATGTCCACGCAACCCGGAACGAAGTCATCATCGACACGAGCCGCAGCACCGGCCCAAACCCGGTGGTCAACCAGACGCAGACATCGGGGCACTTTAATCTGGGCGAGGCCGAGGCCGGCAACATGCTGTCCCAGGTTGACCGTTCGATGAAAACGGTCCGCGGTGGTCTGGACTGGAAGCTTGGCGACAACCAGAAACTATCATTGCGTTCGTCATTTTCTCAGGCAGCAGACCGGAACCCGCAGCGGCTCGCGAAATACGTTTACGGCAACCTCAAGTACGCGCCAGGCGCATACCCGTCGATAACCGGCGTTCCGGGGCTGGCGATGGATTACAACACCTCGGGTTTCAATCCATCGTTTAATCTGGCGAATCCGGACAACTTTACCAACCAGAATAACTGGAAACCCTTCTATTGGCGTATCGACAACATTCGCATCGATGATCGGGTCGGCAATCTGAAACTCGACTACCGCCAGAACGTCGGTACCGATGCGCGAGGCCTGGGTTATGCAGTAGGTGCCGATTACCGCGCTCTCGGCCACAGCTATAGCAAGTACTACAACATGTACACGCCGACGAACGCCGGCAATCTGACGCTCGCTGACGCGGGCTATCTGTCCGGTGTCCCACTGCCCTATAGCGGCGGCTTGCCATTTGTGATTGTCGACGACTCGGCGGCCTGGAACCAGCTCGCACAGAACGGCTCTCTCGCAGGGGCATACTCCGCCAACCTTGCCAACAGTCTTCAGAACAACTACTCGCACCATGAGCAAGCGGCCAGCGTTTATGGTTTGGCAACGTATCAAACCGACCGGATTGCAGCAATGTTCGGATTGCGCCAGGACTATACGAATCTGAATACAACGGGCAATGTGCGCAACACGGCAAACGGGACGACGAGCTGGCAGTCGGTGACCAGGCGTTCGCATTACGACTACCTGCTTCCCGCCGCGTCGCTTGTGCTGAGTCCGGTAGACAACGTCAAGCTCAAGCTTGCATACAGCGAGACGATCGGACGTCCAAACTTCGATGCTTATGCACCGAACTCGTCGATCTCGGAGAACAGCGACGGATCGATTACGGTGAAGCAGGGCAACCCAGACATTAAGCCGCGGAAGTCCAACAACTTCGATGTTTCGACCGAGTGGTACCTGCCGCACAATGGCCTCGCATCGGTTGCGTTGTTCCGCAAGAAGATTTCGAACGAGATTTATACGCTAACGAGCACGGGCCAGTTTTCTTATGGCGGCGAGTCCCGTCCAGCGTTTATCACCCAACCGCTCAACTCATCTGCGTCGCAAGTCAACGGCATCGAGATGTCGCTCGTGCAGGGCACCCTCGGCTGGCTGAGTCCATATCTGTCGGGGTTTGGTTTTTCAGTCAACGAAACGCTCATGGCTGGCAGGCTGAATGCGACCCAGTCGAACGGATCGACACGTACGATCAAAGGTTTGATCAATCAGCCTGACCATATCACCAACTTTTCGGTGTTCTACAAATACCGGAAGTTCGGCGTCACGCTGGCTTATAACCGAGTCGGCGAGAGCCTGCGTCAGATCGATTCTGCCTACGCGCATCAGGACGTCTACTGGAAAGCACGTGACCAATGGGATCTGCAAGCGAGCTATGACGCTGGTCGCGGTTGGCGGACCTGGTTTTCCGTTGCGAACCTGACGAGCTCGCCAATCGTGAGTGTCACCGGCAAGGATCGCAACTTGCTCAAGGACAACTTCTCGGCGGGCCGTGTGTTTTGGCTGGGACTCACTTACACGCCGAAACTTCACTGAGGCCCGGTAGCATATGTTTTGCAAGAGCCTGGACAAATCGCCTGCGGTGATGTTTTAAGGACTTCTACTAATTTCACGTTGCGAGGAAGATCATGTTTCAACAATTCATCACGTTGAGTCAGCAATCGACTGGCATCATCCCGCTGCTCAGCCTCCTGCTTCTGCTGGTCATTGTGGTTTCCATCGAGCGCGGCATCTACTTTGCGCGCCTCGTTCCATCCGGCCTCAAGCTCAATCAGGAACTGCAGGCAACCAACCATCATGAGATCAATGCGCTGCGTACCATTTCCCGTCAATACGAGGGAACCGTATTCGAAGCGCCGCTGGAAGCCGCCCTTGAAGCACGTCATCTCGACGCGAATCACATGGACCGCTATATCGATGAGGCCATCGTTCATGAGCTCCCGCGTCTTGACCGGTTCCTGTGGATGATCGATGCATGCGTGACGCTGGGTCCGCTGATCGGTCTGCTGGGCACCATCATCGGTATCACTGAGTCGTTCAACGTGTTCGGCAACGGCAAGCAGGACATCGGCGCCGTGATGGGCGGCATCGGCCATGCTCTGGCCGCGACTGCATGTGGCCTGGTGGTGGCGATCGTCGGCGTCGCGGCCAATGCTTACTTCGGCAAGCGCTTGCGTGTCGCCATGCTGCAACTCGATTTGCTTAAATTCACGTGCGTCAAGCATTTCCACCTGAAGGACCATGTCCGTTTGCGTGCACAGTCCGCAGCGGCCTGAGTTACAGGGGCAACTACAGGAGCACGACGATGACCCGTACCCGCTATATGGAAGCGCGCAAGCCGCACATTGAGATCATTCCGATGATCGACATCATGATGTTCCTGCTGATCTTCTTCATGGTGACGATGCTCAAGATGATTGACACCGGTGGACTCAAGATCAGTGTGCCTCAGGCAGCGACCACGGAAACGCTGCCGAAGGCCTCGCTGACGATCGAGGCGCTGCGCGATGGCACCCTGTTGACGGATGGTCATCCGGTCACCGCGGATGCACTCACGGCTCTCATCAAGGAGCGCATGCATGCCTCGACGCTCGACGTCATGGTGGCGGGAGATAAGGACGTGCCGCTGCAAGCACTCGTTCATGCGATGGATATTGCCCGTGCCGCCGGCGTGGAAGACCTTGGCATCGCGACCAAACGCTGAGGAGCAGGCTATGAACGCGACCGTAATTGCCCCGGGCATGAAGACATCATCCGACGCGGCAGGCACGAGGCTGGCGATCGCTATTATTGCCGGGTGCCTGATCGAAGCGGCCTTGATTGCAGGCGTACTCAGCCACCGGCTGTTGCAAACGAAAACGGCAGTGCCACCGGCACCGATCAAGATCACCCGCGTTGTCGAAATCGCCGACGCACCACCCGTTTCGCCGCCGCCTGCCCCGCGGCGAGTCGAGCCGAAACCGGTCGAGCATCATCGCGCGCAACCGGTCAAGCAGCGGGTTGCCAGGCCAGCGATTGAACCCAAGGTGGTTACCGCACCCGCAGCAACCGAGGCAACCCCCGCCGAGTCGGTACACACGGATCATCCCCCTCTGGTGAGTGAGGCTCAGCCCGTGGCGATGCAGTCACCGCAGAAAGCGCCGGGTATTCGGCGCGGGCTGGTTCCGCTTACGCGTGTCGAGCCGGAATATCCGTCACGCGCACTGGCCGACAACGTTGAAGGTACGGTCACCGCTCAACTGACCATCGAAGCGGACGGAAGCGTGGGTTCGGTCAAGATCATGCACTCGTCACCAGCAGGGCTGTTCGAGCGCGCTTCAACCCAAGCCTTGATGAAGTGGAAGTTCGCTCCGAACGATGGCGGATATGTGGGTGAAGTGACGTTGACTTTCAGCCTGAGCAACTGACCGTGCCGAGGCATCGCTGCCGGGCAGCGCGAAATGCTCGCGCATCAGGCGTCACGCGCTGATCGACCGGCACCGATGCGGCGACCACATCAGTCAAGGTTGCGCAGCCGACGGCTCGACGCTCGCGCGCACCCGGTACTGCAGCGAAGGATCCTGGCTAACGATTTGCCAGTCGACCCATTGACCCGCGGGCACGACCAATCCTGGATGGTTCGCGTGCACCTCGCTCGGCTGCGGCGGCAGCGCGCAGCCTCCCGGCGTTTTAAGCGTGGTGTCGCTTTCGACCGTTTCTTGCGCCTGGATTGCGAGTACCGCCCCTGCCGGGTCTGCCCGCAGCGGTGCGACCGTGATGGTGCGCTGCAGGTCGATACTGCCTGCGGGCTCGTTCTTGCAGCCGACGTTATGCGTGACGACCTTGTGATGCTCGTTGGTCCTCGCCTGGCCAACCGTGGTCGTGCCGCCAAACGAGTCGACTTGCTGACCGTCGCGGATCACCTGCAGCGTCCAGTTGACGACAGGCTGCGCGGCAGGTTGTGCGTTGGGCTGAGGCACTGGCGCTGGTTCTGCGTGCGGCTGCGGCGCTGGCTGTGCGTACGGCTGAGGTATCGGTGCTGGCTGCGTATAGGGCTGCGGCGACGGTGCGGGCGCTGCGTACGGCTGCGGTGTTGGCGCTGGCTGCGTATAGGGCTGCGGCGCCGCGAGTATCGGCGGTGTTGGCTGCACCGTGTGCAACGGAGCGGCCTGATAAGCGTGTCCATGGACACGCCTGCGCACAGGCTTATGAACCGGTTTTTCAGCATGCTTTTCAACGGGCGCTATTGCAGGCTTTTGCGCGGACTGTGGCGCAGGTTTTTGAGCGGACTGCGGTGCGGGCTGTCGAGCCGGCTCGGGGGGATTCAGAGGAACGGCGTGCACCACCGGTTGCGAGGCCGGAATCACGGGCTGCACCACACCCTGCACCTGCGTCTGCGCGCTCGCAGTCACGAACGCGGCACCAGCCACGGACAGGGCCGCAGCGAGGCAGTTCTTCCACAACATCATGTCGGCGGGCTCCTTGCACGCATTGCGTTGCAGAGGTGCCGCACAACGCGTGCCCGGACGTTTGCTGTCAAGGTGACAGAGCACTCATTCCATTGCGCCTGGAATTCGCACGAATCCCGCTTGTCCTGCTTGTCCTGCTACTCGGTCCGCTTCACGTCATCTCGCATCTGGAGCTTGCCATTGGCTGCTCGGCGGCTCTTCACATGATCGATGAACGCACGCAGCTTCGGCATGATCTGCCGGTGACCCGGATAGTAGAGGGACACGCCCGGCATCACAGGCGCATACGCCTCCAATACGTGCAGCAGCTTTCCCGACTTCACTCTCTCTGCGACCATCGGTTCGGGTAATTGCGCGAGACCCATGCCTTCCATTGCCGCACCCAACAACGTCGGAAAATCGCTGGCGATGAATGGTCTCGATACTGCAATCTCGATCGTGTTTCCGTGATCGTCGAATGACCATGGCGCAAGCACGCCGGTGGAGCGCCGCCATCGCAGGCATGCGTGCTGACGCAGATCGTCTGTGTGCATCGGCTGGCTGCGCTCCGCGAAATAAGCGGGACTGCCGATAACGATTAAACGAAACGGCGGCGTCAGCGGTACAGCAACCATGTCGGGAGAAATAAACTGACCGAGCCGGATGCCTGCATCGAATCCTTCCGCCGCGAGATCGACCAGCTTCTCGCTTGCCGCGATCTCCACCTCGATCTCGGGATTGGCCTTGCAGAACGATGCGATCAGCGGCTCCAGCAGGATCGGGACAATCGCGCGCGGCACTGCAAGACGCAGCAATCCGGCTGGCCGCTGGCCGAGTCCGCGCGCCACTTCGCTGGCGGCGACGAGTTCCTCGAACGCGGGTTTTGCACGCGAAAGAAAGCGCTCGCCCGCTTCACTCAGGCCGACGCTGCGCGTGGTGCGGATGAACAATGCGGCGCCGATGCGCGCTTCGAGGGCGTGCACTGCCTGACTGACCGCAGACGGCGTCACCCCGAGTTCCGCGGCTGCCTTGCGAAAACTGCGGTGCCGGGCAACGCTCAGAAACACCTCCACACCGTCGAGCGCACCCTGTCTAACTGTGAAGTTCTGCTTCATGACCCGTCAACATTGTGAGGAATAGTCGCTCGCGGGAATCGATGTTACACCTGGCACCTCAAACGAGGAGAACCGCTGATGAACGCCTCACCGATTTCTGTTGGCAACCGATTATTCCCGCCAGCGGTTTTCGAACCACCGCGCACCAGTTCTTCCGGCCTGTGTTCATCGGCGCACCGCTGTTGCTGCGCCAACTCATCAGGCTACGCACACGATGAATCCTTCCTTTTTCTTCCATACGCGCGACACCAGCCGAAAGGAGGCAACATGTCACCGGAGCGCATTTTCCAGTTGCATCTCGTTCTGGGCTACGTCGCCTGGCTGCTTTGCTTCGGCGTGTACGTCTGGCCAAGGCTCAAGGCGATGGACCCGTTCGACGCGCAGCGCGCAATCGCCACGTTGCACAGCTTCCGCTTCTTCGGACTCACCTTCATCATGCCGGGCGTCGTCAGTCCCCAGCTTCCTGCAAGTTTCGCCGTGTTCGCTGCATACGGCGATCTCGCGACCGGCGTGCTGGCGATACTGGCACTGCTTACGGCACGCATACGCCCGATCTTCTGGTTGTTCGTCGTAGCGTTCAATGTCGTGGGAGCAGCCGACCTCATCTTCGACTACTACCACGCGATACGGGCCAGTCTTCCGGCAGTGGCAGGCGAGTTGGGCGCTACGTACGCGATTCCAATCATCTACGTGCCTTTGCTCACCATTACGCACGTTACCGCCTTCTATCTGATGCTGCGCCCACAGCCAAGGACAGCACCGAGTTACTGATGAGCCTTGCGTGAGTGCATGATGTTTACATCGAGCGCAGCCATTGTCTTCCGATGAGTCGCTTTTACTCCGGCACTCACGATCTTCCCGTAATGAATGCCGGTTGTCGTTACGATAAACCAGGTAATAGCGAAACACTTACATGAGTGAACGCGCGCAAACGCCATTACGCGTGTGGGCATAAGATATTCGCCCGTATTCCACATGCAGCTTTCTGCTTCTGCACATTGCTGCATCGTGAAAAACGGCGGAACGCGAACAAGGCGCGCTCACCCACCGCGATATTTTTCGGCGCGGCCTGTCCATCAACAGGCGGCCCGCGCGTCATTGTGATGGCGGCCCCGATGTTATTCAGCCGCCTCATTTCCATGACGGAGGTTCACATGCAATACCTGCTGATGATCTATTCGCAAGAAGACCGCTGGAATCAGATGACCGATAGCGAGCGCCAGCAAGGCGTTGCCGCGTATCAGGCGTACACCGAATCGTTGAAAAAAGCGCAGGCGCTGGTGGGCGCCAACCGGCTGCAGCACACGAACGCGGCCACCACGGTGCGTCTCGTCGACGGCAAGCCGCAAGTGCTCGACGGACCGTATTCCGATTCGAAGGAACAACTCGCCGGCTATTACCTGATCGACGTACCCAACCTCGACGCGGCAATCACGTGGGCCTCGCGTTGTCCAGGCGCCGGGCACGGCGTCCTGGAGGTGCGCCCGGTGTGGACGGCTCCGGGCGAGGCACCGTCCGTTGCATGAATACGTCCAGCGGCGACACCGCGCATTCGATTGCCGAGGCGGTCGCTCGCCGCAGTTACGGCAAGCTCGTCGCGCTGCTGGCAATGCGCACGCGCGACGTCGCCGCGGCCGAGGACGCGCTGTCCGACGCGTTTTCGGCCGCGCTCGCGGATTGGCCGGTCCGCGGCTGCCCTGCGAATCCTGAAGCGTGGCTGATGACGGTGGCGCGCCGCCGGGCAATCGATGGCGCGCGGCATCGTCGTATCGGCGACGACGTGGCGAACCAGCTTGCGATCCTTGCCGACGAGATCGATGCGCACGAGCCAGGTGCACTGCCCGACCGTCGACTTGCATTGCTGTTCGCGTGCACGCACCCGGCGCTCGACGCGACGATTCGCACGCCGTTGATGCTGCAGGTGGTGCTGGGGCTCGAAGCAAAGGCGATTGCATCCGCTTTTCTGATGTCGCCCGCCGCCATGAGCAAGCGCCTCGTGCGTGCGAAGAACAAGATCCGGGAAGCGGGCATTCCGTTCAGCGTGCCCGAACGCGAAGCTTTGCCCGAGCGTCTCGATGCAGTACTGGAAGCGGTCTATGCAGCGTATGCGGAAGGATGGACCGACCCGGTCGGCGGCGATGCCGAGCGTCGCGACCTCGCCGACGAGGCATTGTTTCTCGCGCAACTACTTGTCGAACTGCTACCCGAGGAACCAGAGACGCTTGGTCTACTCGCGCTGATGCTGTATGCGCAGTCACGGCGCAATGCGCGACGTGATGCGGCGGGTGATTACGTTCCGTTGTCGGCGCAGGATCCGGCAAGCTGGAACGCAGCGATGATCGACGCCGCCGACGCACTGCTGCGGCGCGCGAACGCGCTCAACGTAATCGGACGCTTTCAACTGGAGGCTGCGCTGCAATCAGCGCACATATACCGCTGCCGGACGCATCGCCCGAACTGGGACGAAATCGTGCAACTCTACGATGCGCTGCTCACGATAGCGGCGTCGCCGGTGGTTGCCGTGAACCGCGCGCTCGCACTGGCGGAACGGGACGGCGCGCAGGCGGCGCTCGACGCGCTTGCGCCTTATGCGGACGATCCGCGTCTGGCCAGTTATCAGCCCTATTGGGCCGCGCGTGCCGATCTGCTCGCGCGTGCCGGTGCAACGGCCGAAGCACTTCACGCGTACGACCTCGCGATTGGCCTCGAGCGCGATCCGGCCGTGCGTCGTTTCCTGCAGCGCAAGCGCATGGCGCTGTGATCGGCCAGCCGTCAGGGGCGCGCGTTGTATTCGCCAATAGCAACACGTTCAGAGCGAAGCGAGAGATTCGCATGCGATTCCATATTATTCGCATAAGCGGCCGCTCCGATCACTGCGCTCAATCATGAGCGCGTGCCGCAGAGATGAATGGTCAGTCGACGTCAACATCCACTTCATCGACAATTGGCGCACCCATCCGACGATGATCGGTCACAAAAACAAGTGAGACGCCATACGTGAGCCCTTCCGTAGTTGTTATTGGAGCCGGTATCGCCGGACTGGCCGCAGCGCATCGGCTGTCGCGTGCTGGTGTTGCTGTAACTGTGCTCGAAGCCAGTGATCATGCAGGAGGACGCATGAGCACAGCGGTACGTGAAGGCTACCGCATCGACCGTGGTGCGCAGTTTCTTTCCACAGGTTATGAAGTCATTCCTGAACTGCTACGCGATGTCGATCTGTTCGATTCACTGAAGACTTGCTCGCCGTGGTCGGGAATCGTGCGTGATGGGAAGATCCGCCGGGTTCACAGTCGCGCGCCCGCCACGCTCGCAAGTAGCGGCCTGCTGAAATGGCGTGATCTGTTACGTCTTGGCTGGCATTCCGGGCTAGACGCTCGTCGATCAAAGGCACTGCCACTCAACGATTACTCCGCATGGCACGAGTGGGATGACGCCGAGGCTGCCAGCTGGCTGATAAAACGCTACGGACGCGAGGTGGTGGAATACCTGCTTGAACCGATGCTGCAGGGCTTCTATTTTCAAGCGCCGGAAGAGAATTCTCGAGCCCTGCCAGTGTGGATGAATTCCTTTGGCGTACGGCGCTGTCGAACCATTGCACTCGATCAAGGAATGGGCAGCCTGACCGGCGCTCTCGCTGCGAGTCTTGATGTACGGCTGAATACTCCAGCGCTATCGGTACACCACAAGGCCGATCGGGCGATCATCGAAACCTCTCGTGGTTTGCTCGAAGCCGACCGCGTCATTATTGCTACGACTGCGCCCGTTGCCCAGCAACTCTGCCCTCCCGAAACACCGCTCCTGAAAACGCTCCTCGATACCCGTTACAGCTCGACGATCAATCTTGGCATTGCTTTTCGTGATGGGCTCGGAGAAACCAAAATACCTGATGACCTCTACGGCGTCCTGATTCCGCGCAACGAGCGCACGCAGATTGCCGCCATCGGTATCGAATCCCGCAAGTCACCGTCTCTGGTTCCGCAAGGCGAATTGCTAAACGTGATGCTCGATGGCGAGGCGGGGAAACGGCTGGTGCACGCCAGCGAAGATGCCGCCCTGAGCGAAGTGCTACCGGAGCTGGAACGCTACGTTCCGGCTGTGCGTCAGTATATGAGCTTCGTGCACTTCAACCGGTGGCCACACGCTGAACCGCTTTCTCCCGTCGGCCGCAGCCGCGCCATTGCCACGTACCGCAAAGCATGCACATCTATGCAGCGCGTCGTCCTCGCCGGTGACTACCTGAGCGTACCGACAACAGAAGGCGCAGCACACAGCGGCATTTGGGCGGCAGATTTTCTGCTCAATGCTCTAAATGTTCGAAGCCGATAGTAAAGCGCCTCAATGAACGCCTGCACAAGACACTAAACTTCGATACACCGGCTTGGCGATTCCATCAAGCTGTTGCATCGACCGGTTGAATTCACGATGCGTTTAGGACTTACATCATAGTGCGCCCTGCGCGAACTCGTGCCAGCGGCTATAACAATAGTGGAGACGCAGTTTTCGTGTGTCGCCCGCTCGCCGAGGACGCCCAACCCGGCAAGTTCAACTCGGGAGATTGAAAATTACGTCCCGTTTGAATCGCAGTATCGGAGGTCATCATGCTGTACGAGTACGGTGGCTGGATCATTGATGCGACGCCAGATCATTCGCCTGGAATTTACTTCGCACACGCGCGCCTCACGTGCGCCTCGTCGCATGGCGGCGAGGAGCCTGAAATGCACATCGAGCACGATATCGCCTGGTTTGAAAGCGAGGAACCGGCGATCCAGTGTGCGCACCTGTGGGCAATGACGTGGATCGACGAGCGTGAGGGCAGATCGCCAGCGCGCAATCCTGACCCGGTTAGTTTCGCAATGCCATCACACACAACGCAGGCCGGCTAACGCGCCGTGAGCACGTCAAGCGCCCCGTTAAATATCGCGTAGCTAACAATTCCGTCTGTGTTCGGAGCGATCACGGGATCGCGTTGGCACATCATGGGCGATGGGCTATTTTTGTGTCATCGCAGCAAACCATGGCGATTCAGGGTGCGATAGCGTCACCGGTCCGGGTCCAGTGCTCCAGCACGCGGTGCGTGCGTCTACGGGCGAAACGGCGGAGAATCACTAGCTCGATTCCGTCCCGCATGCACGCCACGCTTGCTGCGGGCCATCGAGGTCAACACAATGTGGTATGCCCTGATTGAACGACAGCGTCAGTGGTTGCGAACATGGGGCGCAGGGGCCTGGTTTGCATACGACGCGTGGCCCGTGCCAGCGATGGGCCAAACCGCGTCGTCCTGCTTCGCCGATCTGTTCGGCCCCCTGCTCGGCCTCGCCGACGAAGCACCGCCGTTTGCAATCGACGCCATCGCGCTCGATGGCCGCCGCAGCGGCATCGCCGAACGGATCGTCGCGCGCACGCCTTTCTGTAACCTGCGGCGCTTCGCGCGTCCCAACGCGCAGCGCGCCATTCTTCTGTGCGTCCCGCTTGCCGGGCACGCGGCCGTGATGATGCGCGAGACCGTGGAAGCGTTGCTCGCCGACGGCGACGTCTACATCATCGACTGGATCAATGCACGCGACGTGCCGCTCGCTGCGGGACGCTTCGGTCTCGCCGATTACGTGGCGATGCTCGACGGCTTTATCGATACGCTCGTGCGTGACGGCCGCCCGCTCCATGTACTCGCGGTCTGCCAGGCAACGCTTCCCGCGCTTGGGGCGCTCACGCTGCGCGCGCAGCGTGCGCTCGCGCCGCCCGCGAGCATTACGCTGATCGGTGGGCCACTCGATGCGCGCATCAATCCGAGCAAACTCGGGCTCGCCGCCAATTCGCATTCGCTCGAGTGGTGCAGCCGACACTTGATCGATGTCGTGCCCGCCGGGTTCGCGGGCCATGGCCGCCGTGTGTTTCCGGCGTGGCTGCAGCAAGCCGAGATCGCATTCGTTTACCCGCATCGCTATGTGTCTCTGGTCGAGCGTTATGCGCGGGCCGCGTCGCAGGGCAACGCCGAAGCGTTTGCCACGGCCGGTCGCGCGCTGCGCGAGTACGCGGCGCTGCTCGACATGCCTGCCGAATACTTCCTCGATATCGTGGACATCGTGTTCCAGCGCACGCTGCTCGCGAGCCGCGCATGGCGTGTCAATGGCACGCTCGTCGATCCGGCGGCACTGCGCGACGTCATGCTGATCACTGTGGAAGGCACGCGCGACGCTGTTACCGGAGCCGGGCAGACGCATGCGGCGCACGCGTTGTGCAGCGATATCGCGCCGCACGAAAGGCGGCGCCTCGATGTGGACGGCTGCGACCATTACGGCCTGTTCACAGGGGAGCACTGGAGCGAGGACGTGCATCCGGTGCTGCAGGCGGCGTTCGCCCAGTCCGAAGTTGCTGCCCACCGTCACGTTTCGAGCACATAGCCGCCCTGACGATCGGCTTTAACTAACCGAGCAGACGCCGCACGACATGGCGCGCACCCAAAGCCATCCAGTCGCAGCCTATTGCGATCTCGTGAGCTTCAAGTTCCGCGGCATTTCATGCATGGCCGCTTCGCCTTGCCCCTTGCGCTTATCGAACACCTGCTCGATCCCGGCCTCAAAGACCGCTTCGCAGAACGCGATTCGTGAACGGTAATACTCGGCCTGAAGTTGCGCATCCAGGACCCGCTGTTCGGACTGGAAAAGCGCCATACGTAATTCACCTAGCGCGCGCTCAGCTTGCTTCTCGGGTGTTGCAGCATTGTGAGCGATCAAATTTGAAAGCCAGTGCAACATGGATACGCCCTCCTGTCTTCGAATCCGCAATCGCGCGCGTCAGCACGCCGATTGACACGAGTTGAAGCTGTGAAAAGGCTATCAGATTCGAACGTTAGCAACGTGTGCAGTAACGCACGTGTTGTATAAACGACGAAAAAACAACCTCAGAACGGCACCGTAAGCGTAGCGTAGGCCAGCTCGGAGAATTCCCGCGAGCCGTCATAGGCATGACTAAGCACGCCGAAGCCGTAAGTGAGTGCGATGTCGTGACTGAATGTCCACGCATGTTCGATGCGCGCGCCAAGCTCCGCACTCGTACCGAAGCCGCGCTGGTTATAAGCGCCCGCGGTCAGAAAGATACGCTGCAGCAGGACCTTTTCTCCGGCACGCCAGATTGCCCATTCGTGCATGGCCTGCACCTCCGCTGTGTAGTCACGCGAGGGCGCAAAATAAGCCGCGTTGTCGACGCGTGTTACTGCTCGTGTTGAAATTCAGCGTCAGATTCAACTTCTGATTCGCCGCAGTGAAAACCCGCTGTGTGCCGGATAGCGCGATTTCCTGATTAAAGTTCGAGTCGCTGTAGCGCGCCGCGGAGTACGACACCGACCCTGAACGTCGATCTGTATCGGTGAAGTTCAAAGCGAATTGTGCCGATTTTCCCCACAGATGCTCGACGTATGCTTTCCATGGCAACGCATTGCTATCGCTGTCGACGCCCGCCGTAGCGGACACATAGTCGTTGAACGCATAGGTGACTTCGCCGTTGCCGCCGGTACGTCCATTGCCGCCCATGGAGCGCGTGGCCTCGCCAGTGACGCTCAGCGGGCCGTTTCGGTAGTCGCCGCCGACGCCCACGCGTGTGCGGCTGATATTGCCGATGTCCGTATTCGCATGGCCGAAGAATGTGTGGGCAAACACGCGCCAGTTATCGTAGATCGGCGGCGAATACAGGAACGTATCGCTGCTGAATTCGTTGTCGGCCAACACCGAGTTGCCATGCTCGCCATTGACCGCGACGGACAGCACCGGCGCACGAAACGCCGCATAGTCGCGCTTGAACGCGCGCACGGAACTGTTCTCGGGAAACGTGTCGTCGAATGCGTCGTAGATGCGGCGTGCCGTGCCGTAATCTTCCAGCTGTAGCGACGCCCTGCCCAGCCCGGCCAGCGTCTCGACGCTATCCGGGTGGTCCGTCAACGTCGCGGAGTACATGTCGCGCGCACGCCGAGTCTGGCCGCTGCCCAGCATTGCGTCGGCCTGCGCATTGCGCACCTCGGCACTGAACGGCACCTGCTCTTCTAGACGCTTTAATCCGGCAAGGCCAGCGCTTGTCTGCCCGATGTAGATCTGGTATTGCGCGAGCAGGCGGTAATAGCGCATATAGTCGTCGTTCGCGGCATCCCACGGATGAACCTGCTCGGCCGGGGGCAGATCCTTGTGAATGTCGTCAAGCACCTGGCTCGCCTGCGAATATTTGTTCTGGTCTGTAAACGCATAAAACAGGCCTTCGCGCAGATCGATCAGGCGCGTATGCGTACCGTACTGATACCCGAGCGTCGCGGCGTCCGTTGGAGTCTGGGCCTGCTGCGCAATGGCACGACTGTAAGCCTGCTCCGCCTTCGCCGGCTGCTGGAGGTACGAATAGGCATCTCCCACGGCCGCAAGCGCCTCGACCGATATTTCAGACTGTTGTGGAATTGTCTCGAACGTAGCGACGGCATCTTTCATCCGCCCGCGCGCCGCATACGCGACCGTCATGTCACCCGCGAGCGACGCGCGCACCTGTGCGTATTCCGGCGACTGCGGCAAGCGTTTCTGGAACTCGACCGCCTCGCCAATAGCCTTGTCCAGCGCATCGAAGCGGTCCGAGCCGCTCATCGCACGCACCTTGGCGCGACCGCCACGCACCTCCTGGCGAATGCTGAGTTCCTCGATCTGCGCGATATCGATTGGCGAGAATACATCCGGCCTCGCCTTGGCCTCTTCGAGCGCGCGTACCGCGCCGCCGCTCGTTGCGAGCGAAAAGACCTGCGTACGCAAGTCCTGGCCCGGCTGAGGGCCGGCTCCCGACAAAACGGGCGAACCCGGAGTAGCGCCAGGCACCTGTTGAGGCTGCGACGGGTTGCTTCCCTGCTCAGGCCGGGCTGGCGCCGGTGCCGCGCTCGCCCCGTTCTGCGGGGTGGACGGCGGTACGTTCATTTCTTCTTTGGGTGCTTGCGCAACTGTTTCAGCGGTTTGCTGCTGCGCAACGAAATACACTGCTGGACCCGCTCGGCCCAATTCCTGCGCCGCACCGTTTTCGCTTTCGACTGCTGCGCAGGCATACAGCAGCAGGATGACTGCGTGTGCGTACACATTGAGTTGCCGTTGGCACGGCGAGGTGCAAAGACGTTTGTTCTCGACCATTTCCGTAGCTCTCTTCCGATAGTTGAATACGAGAAAAGCAAAGCGGAACACGTAGATGGTGCGTCGAAGCAAACTCAAGAACGCCAGCTAAAGAACAGGAAGACAGTTGTCTCAATCATATGAAAAAACCTGAAACTTGCTCGACAAACCACGCAGCCATGGGGGTTCAACAAACGCACGATTCCGTCTTGTTATAGCTGTTATGAGACGTTTTTTCTCAAATGGCGTGCGATGCCCGGGTTTTCTCTGATTAAAGGACAGTTTGTCGATATCGTGCGTCCACATGGCTGGTGCCGGACACGCGGCAGCATCGAAAATGTTTCCGTCAATGCAAGCCGGTTCATGCGCCGTATGAGGCTGCACACCCACGCAAAACAGGTCGTGTCCGTAAAGGTCACTATACGAACACCCTGCACCTACGAATGTGTTGCATAATGACCCCGCGGCATCTGTCAACAAGCCGCCCCGCAGTCTCCTGCTTCGGGACACCATGTCTCATCGCATGTGCGGCCCGAAGCCACAGCGTCGGCTTACTCGCATCCATCGTTAATGCAAATGTCCCACTCCATGGACATGATTCAGCGATCTATGCATTGAATTTGCAAGCCAGGATTGAATTAGCCTTACTTTTTACGAGATTCTTTCCAGTCGTTCTCGAGCAGGCCAGTACACAAGCCTGCGAGATGATTTGTCTTGTACATTTTTCTGGTAACGACTACTAGAGCTGGAAAAACCAGTTCGGACATTGGAGACAGACATGCTCAGCCCGCACGAATTCGCTACCCTGATGCTCGTCAAGGATTCGCCCGACCAGATCGATCTCGCCCGCGAGGATCTGGACGCCTTGCTCGAACGCCAACTGATCGCAATGGAGCAGCTCGCATCCGGTATCCATCGTCTTTGGCTGACCAACGACGGGGATTCATTACTTCAAACCATGAAGCGAGAAGACTAAGTACGCACTGCATACAAGCCGCCGCGCTTAAACCGTTTAAACCGTTTATGCGGCGGCCGCGAAACGCACCGCAGAGCCGTCGAGCCAGGCCATGAAGCGTTGATGAGCCCTACCTGCGGTCTTGCGAGGTTCGACGGACGCGGACCGCAGCGTGCATGGGACGGAGCTGAACGCGATCTGGCGACGACCCGCGCTGTGCCGTTCATGCCTATGCACTAATGGGCACGATTGGCCGCGACTGGAAGCGCCTTGGCAAAGCAGAGTATGTCGCCGAGACCGACGCATTCTCCGACTGTCGAGCTCGGCTCATAGCCATGGCGAAGACAAAGTGCTATCGCGCGACGGTTCGCTTCATGGACCTGCACCAGCGCTTTTCGATAGTCCATGGTCGCAGCCAGATCTTCGAGAAACCGGAGAACGACCGAGCCCGTCCCGTGCCACTCCGGTCGCCGATAGATCAGCACGAACTCTGCCGCCTCGAATGAATATCGGCGCAAGGCACCACAGCCTATCGCACGCCCATCGATCGTTCGTGCTACGACGAACGCGCTGCGCACCGTGCACAGGTCTTCGACAGCAAACCGCGCTTTCCGGTCGTCCGCCCGATAGAGCGCGATCATGGCGCCAAGCTCTTCAAGCAGTACGGTCGCATCCGGCGTGCGAGGGTCCTCTCGCCGCACAGTCGCGACCACGCATAACTCGTTCATGTGGAGTCCCTCCTGGTGCTGACTCCACGATCGGAGCGCAAAAACGATGCCGTGAGCCAATGCGGGCGGTCGGCCAGGAAATACGCTATGTTCCCGCTGAACGGCGGCAGCGTGACTGATGTTCCAGCACGACGATTAGATGGGTGATTAATCTGGCCGGCAAGATACGCGCGTCCCGCATTCATGGCAGCGAGCACCGTCGCCTTCTTCGCGCGCGCACGCTGGGCCGATGCTAACCTCCTTAGTCCGTTTTCGGCGCTGAACCGGCTCATGCGGACCGACGGTCTGTCCGTGCAGACACGCTAGCCGCATCTGCCTGCGCGTTTCGTTGTCGTCCCAGCACGGCTGCTGTGGCAGGCGGTGGAATACTCTCGCCTGTTCCGCGAGCTGGCGATGCCGTGCGAGGCGGCCCGCGCCTGACCTTCCGGATATGAAGCAACTGACGACTCTGTATTATGGAAATCGCACGTTGCGAGCGCCGTTTGTGCGCGAACCGCAGAATTTCCGTAAATACGTCGGCAAGAATTTGCACGGCGCCGCAAAAAAACACGAGAAAGAGCACCCCGGCAACGACAGCGTAGGACGTGATTGCGGCAACCGCGAAGCTCGTGCTCGACTGGTTCTCGATGTGTGTCTGCCAAACATCCGGCAGATGCACGAGCAACCAGCCCGCGACTGCGGCAATAGCAGTCCAGAGGAAAAATCCCGCGACGCGCACAGACAAATAACAGACCAGGCCGAGCGCTTGCCAGGTGGCCAAAATGAGCTTCATGATGTAACTCCAAATCGATGATGGTCCTGTCGAGAAATGGACAGGCACTATCCGTCGCTTTACTGCCCTACGGTTGGAGTTACGCGTCTCTTGAGGAAAGAAAAGGCGCTCGAAACGCCACGCAGTCGCCATCGATATCGACGCGTCCTGTCCGGGGTACGGGAAAACGGGTTTTCCGCGCACCCGCCGCATAATCGGAAAGCGCATACACCATGCCTGCCTTGCACTTTCCTCTCACGCCGGGCACGTTCTCAGGTTGGTATCTGCGGCAGTTGGTTTCGGCCCTTCGCTGATTGCGCGATGTCGCCTCAGATCGTCCTCCGGAAGTCGCCTCCGCCCTCGACAGTCCGCTCAGACGTAACTGCCATGTCGTTTTTTACGTGCGGTATTCGCATTTATTTTAATGATCAGCATTGCGACGCAAATAAAGATTTGGCTACGATTTTGAACGACGCTCCGTCCTAGGATCTTGCGTAGCGTTCGCGGACGATGGTCATTATCGCAATTGTTGTAGTTATGCCGAACGATGATAACGCCACTCTTCCGGTGCACGCCATGGCATATCGATTGCGCGGTTGAGCGTGCAAGGCAGCGGGCAGCGCGGGTACGGATGCAGACGGATCTGCGCTCACGACTGACAAAAAACGTGAACGCAAACGCACCAGTTCCGACGTGCAAATTCCCCCAGGCACGTATCATGCGCAAGCCCATACGCAGTTGCCCGTAGCCGGTCGTAAAACCTTGATTACCGGTGACGGCTCAACTGTGCTGGAACATGGCCGCACGTCTGGCGCACGCCAGCGGCATTGTCTAGAACCCGTCTTCGCAGGAACATTCAGAACATGGCAACCGGTACCGTCAAGTGGTTTAACGATTCGAAGGGATTTGGGTTTATCACGCCGGACGAAGGCGGCGATGACCTCTTCGCGCACTTCTCCGAGGTGCAGGGCTCTGGCTTCAAATCTCTTCAGGAAGGCCAGAAGGTAATTTTTGAAGTCAAGCAGGGCCCCAAGGGAAAGCAGGCTGCAAACATCAAACCCCAGTGAGTTTTGCAGGCCGCAAACGCGTCCTTTCGCGGCAGCGACCAGCGGAATACAGGACCGCTGCCGGTTTCGATCCAACGTCGCAAGCGGGAGCGTGCCTCCCGCTCGTTCTGAGCGCATCGGCATGTTCTCGCGAACCACATCGTCCAGCCCGACCAATGGCCAGCAGCATCCTTGTTGCAGGGCAGCGACGTTGTGCATGCCCTCGAACGCGACGCCCGGGAGTTGTGAAACCGACTGTTTCGGGTTCAGGCAGGATACAACCTCGCAATTCGCGCTAGATCCGTTACGCTGAACCACCTCATTTTGCGTGAACAGCGCCCGTAGGCACGTCACCTCGCTCGCCAGGCCACACACCGGGATTGCGCCTTACCGCGACGCGCACGGTCTGAATCCTTCGACACGATTCGTTACACACAAACACATCGATCACGCCCTTTCTCGATACCGTGAATCCAACAACGGCGAGTGGGAGCATCATATGAAACGAATCCTTGTGTTGACGCTTGTGGCGCTATGCCTTGGCAGCGCATTGAGCGGCTGCATCGTCGTTCCCGACGGCGATGGATATCATCACCATCGCCACTACGATGACCGTTACTAACAGACGGGAAATAGCGGTCCGGTAATCACGTCCAACCTCCTCGCTCTGGAGGCTGCACTCTCGTTCACGCCGGCTTTGCGCATGGCGCTCTGCCGAACCGCTTTCCCGACCTGTTTTTCCCAGCGGCGATTCGCGTGGTACAGGCCGTGCACGCAGGGTAAATATCCAGCGTTTGTCGATGAGGCGATCATGAAGTCTTTCAATTTCGAGCAACGCGTCGAAGAGATCCAGCTTTCGCTCGCGCACCTCTTTGAGTCGCTCAAGTCGCCTGCCGTGAGCGTGATTGACGAAGGCGACAGAGTCTTTCTGCATCTGACCTGGGTGGTGGAGTCAAGTCGCGATTCGACACTCGATGCACGTTGCGCGGCGACCATCGAAGCGACGCGCGCGCAACTCGAACGCTATGCACGTCTGGATACCGCGCAGCGGCGCGCGATCCAGCAACGCATTGGTGCGCTCGTGCGCAAGCGTTTCGACGCAAGCCGGAACCGGCCGCAGGAAAGCGGCGAGTGCGCGATCGAGATCGCGCTCGGCGACGCAATTTTCGAAACGGGCAGCAACGGCAATTACTTCCCGACGCTCGACTGAACGACATCGCCATCCACTATTCGTCAGGTACTGCGGAAAGCGGCGCTGCGACATGCTCGAGCGGCTTCCTCTCAGCGTCCACGCCCCAGATTGCGGCAATCAGCGCGGCGACGATCATCAACGCGGACCCGACGAGATAACCGCTGAACACTTCACTGGGCTGGTGCGTATCGACCAGCCGGCCAAAGAACGCGGGGCCGGCAATGCCGCCAAGCCCGGTGCCGAACGCGTAGAACACCGCGATCGCGAGCGCACGGATCTCAAGCGGGAACGACTCGCTGACCGTCAGGTAAGCCGAACTCGCCGCCGCCGAAGCGAAAAAGAAGATCACCATCCACGCGATGGTTTGCGTCGTCACCGTAAGCCAGCCCTGCTCGAACAGATAGCCGCTCGCCGTGAGCAGCACGCCCGCCAGGGCGTAGGTTGCGGCAATCATGGTGCGGCGGCCGAGCGTGTCGAACAGACGCCCCAAGACTAGCGGACCGAGAAAATTGCCGAGTGCGAACGGCAGGAGATAGAGACCCACTTCGTCGCCCGGCACGTGGTAGAAATCCGTGAGCACGAGTGCGTAGGTAAAGAAAATCGCGTTGTAGAAGAAGGCTTGCGCCGTCATCAGCGAAAGGCCGACGAGTGCGCGCCTGCGGTGCCGAACAAATATTGCCTGCAAGACGGCGCGCATCGAGGTCCGGCCAAGTGCGCGCAGCCGCAGCGGCCTGGTTGCGGGAGCGTCCAGGCTGTGGCCCGCCGCGCGAAAACGCGCTTCGATGGCTTCGACAATGGAGCGAGCCTCGTCGTGCCCGCCGTGTGTGAGCAGCCAGCGCGGGCTTTCGGGTATCCAGCTCCGCATGGGCAGAATGATCAGTGCGAGCACGGCTCCAATGAAGAAGCACGCCCTCCAGCCCCAATCCTGCGGCAGCAGATGCGGATCGAGCAGCACCACCGAGCCAGCCGCGCCAATGCCAGCGCCCACCCAGAAAGTGCCGTTGATGCTGAGATCGGTCCAGCCACGCACACGCGCAGGCGTGAACTCCTGGATCGTCGAATTGATGGCCGCATACTCGCCGCCGATGCCCGCGCCGGTTAGCGCGCGAAACGCCATGAAACTCGCGAAATTCCACGAAAACGCGGTAGCCGCCGTGGCAAGCAGATAGACCGAGAGCGTGACGAAGAACAGCTTGCGTCGCCCCAGCCGGTCGGTAAGCCAGCCGAATCCGAGCGCGCCGCAAACCGCGCCCGCAATGTAAGCGCTACCGGCAAGACCCACCTGGGCATTGTCGAAATGCAGCGCCGGACTCGTCTTCAGCACACTCGCAACGGCGCCCGCGAGCGTCACTTCGAGCCCGTCCAGCAGCCAGGTGATGCCAAGCGCCGCCACAATCAGCACGTGAAAGCGGCCCCAAGGCAGACGGTCGAGGCGCGCCGGGAGGTCGGTTTTGATAACGTCGGAGATTTTGGTCGTGTTCATCGCAAGAGCACGTCAGCGGCAGCGTTATGGATTCTGCGTATCTGCGCCTCTGTGCCACTGGTCAGCGCGCACGACGCATCGCAAGCACACCGCGTGCCCCGGTGCGTGCGCCCGCTCTGTTGTGCCAACCTGAGGCTCGTGCTTCGGCGACATACGGCGGGCGGAATTCATCAATCACGTCGAGATTTCACCGGCCCCGCGACCCTCGGTTTTGCGCGGCCTTGTGCTCCGATTCGATTTAAATACGGTTGCCGGTTTCCGGGCACGGATTTTGCGCACGTTTCAATCGATCGAGACAGACAGGGTGAATTCGATGCAACCGCGCTCGACCTTCGCTCGTTGCACGACACATATCCGGTCTGACCAGCCAGGAGCAACATGATGCTAACGCTCACCGTACCGACGCTTCTCTTTTTCGTGGCCCTTTTCGCAACGATTTCGGCCATGCACCGCGGCGTGAGCCGCAAGGCAGACGCTAAACTTCGCGCGCAATTTGAGGCCGAAGGCCCGGGCAGCGAGGTCTCGCGGCAGTTGATGCGCCATTCCGGATATGGCGTCTGAGTTTCTGCGTACCCGCGAAAGACAGGCCAGGCGTACTGAAGTTGGCAGACTGGCGTGGAGCTTCAAGCCGCCGGTGATCTTTCAAAGGCCGAATCGCGCCTGCTTCATTTCATCAACGCCTTGGCTGCCAGCCTTGATCCCCGCGGTTCGCATGTCCATCGGACGTTTCAATTTTTGAAATCGGATATATCATCGGTAAATGTCATCCTTCTCGGTGCGCAAGCAGTAATGCTTGCCGTGATTGCAAAGCTTGAGTTTGAAGTTTGTCCTCGTCACAGGGGCACGGGAGCTTCGATGAAAATCAAATGCATCGCTGGATTTGCGGTAATAACGAAGCAGCCTGATGCAAGTGCATCGTTGTATCGGGACGCGCTAGGCTTGCCATTCAAGAGACAGGACAGCTATCTCTACGTGGACAAGTTTGCTGGATCCAATCACTTCGGCATATGGCCTCTGAAAATGGCTGCCCAGTCCTGCTTTGGACAGGATGAGTGGCCTGCTCATATACCCGTGCCAACCGCAACCATTGAGTTTGAACTTGAGGATGTTGCGGCAGTGGAGTCAGCGGTTCAGGAAATGAAATCAAAGGGCCAGGATTTTATTCATGAGGCAAGAACCGAGCCGTGGGGACAAACGTCCGCAAGGTTCATGAGCCCCGAAGGCGTGCTGGTCGGTTTAAGTTATGCGCCGTGGCTACATGAGTAAGAAGCCAAATAATTGATTCAAGCCGACGCCGCTTTGCGGCGTCGCTTGATTTGCGCTTTAAATGTTCGCTCCCGGTTATGCGTTGCAGAACCAGTAACTCGTTCGCGTTCCATTGGTAGCACTCGCGCGTCCAGGCCCGCACGCGGTTGAAAATACCGTCCGCAAGCGTATTCTTCAGTCAGAAGTTGCATGGGTCACGAACACCGCAGGCGTGCCACGCGCACGCGTCCCGCCAGTCGTACGTTTCCTTTCATCAATGCCCGGAGTGTGAATTGATCAAGCGCATCACGCTGATTTCGGCTTCGATTGCTCTGGTGTGCCTCGCGACCATCGCGCCATGGCACTCACGTGCAGGCGGAGTTGCGGGTAGCATTCGCGCAGCCACACGACGCAAGCGATGCATGTGCACCGGGTAGCCGGTATGTATTCACGTCGCACGTAGCATCGCAACAGCGGCGATGGTGGGGATCACAACCATGCTACGAAGCGCGCTTGTTATCCGGCGTTATCCGGCGCGATCCTGCGCCCTGCACTGCAAGCGCTCAACGCGACACGGCGACACCCATGCGCGCAACCCAGCGGTGCTGGTTGTAATCGAGAATATCTTCGCCATACCCGTTGAAGTAACCGATCCACAGATACGCGCCCGATGCGCTGCTGACTATTTTGGACAATGGGTAAGTCAATTGGGTATCGACGCTGCCATAGTGCGATTTGATGCCCTTTCTGAAGGTCGCCGCAAGCTGCCAGCCGTCCGGGCTGCCATATTTCACCAGCAAGTCGACATAGCCGCGATAGTCCCTGATATTCGCATTCTCATTCGCGATGTGCTCGTACCAGTAGGCTTTCGGTGCCACGGTTAGATGGTACGAGTTCACATCGCCGAAATCCCAGATCGGCGTCACGAATACGAAGTCGATACCGCGCGATCCCGCACCGCCCATGCCGTTCGACTCATGCTCGTAGCCGGCCATCACACCCATCCTGCTGAACCACCGGCTTTTCCACCCGGTGTCCGGCAAGTAATACAAAAGCGCGGGTTTGTAGCTCGTATCGCGGAACGCCGCCGAATATGAACGGAGATTCCACAACGAGGTCTGCGTGTAGGCGAAATACAGGTTGTCAAAAAAGCCGCGCGAACGCGGGTCGTTCGGCAAGATGAAGCGATACTTGATACTGACCTGGAACCTCGCTCGTCACCGCGAGCGGTTCGTCCGATCGCGCTTCGCGCGGGGGCCGCAAAACGGAGATGGCCGCATTGGCCGCCACAGGGCACCCAGCGGCCAATGCGAGCACAAAAAAAAGCTGAAGCTGAGACTGATCCACGCCAACGCACCTGGGACAGCGGAAATAATTTGTAATGGCCCCCCCTGCGAACTAACGATCGATTCGACACGTGGCCTCCTTTTTCAGTTGGAAGGCTTGCAGAACGGCGAACCCGTTCGAATACCGGCGCGCGTGGTGCGTTATGCGTTCAGTACCCGTGGTTAAAGCTTGGCTGCGTGCGGGACTCCAAAATTGATTTGTCCGCCAGGGCTGCTATGATCAGAGCAGTACTCCCAGGACCTGCGGACCGCTTTTTATGACCGCTTTTCACGAGGACTGACATGAAATTTATCCTGGTTGCCGCGATGCTGCTCTGTACGTCTGCAAGCTGGGCACAGGCAGGCGCTTCAGCTCCCTCGTCGCGACACACTGAATCCGTAGAAGACCGGATCAAGACACTCCACGCGGAACTCAAGATTACGCCGGCCGAAGAGGAGAAGTGGAGCAAAGTGGCCGATGCCATGCGTAGCAACGCTCAAACCGTCGACGCGCTCATCGAGAAGCGGCACGAAGACGCGATGAAAGAAACCGCCGTCGAGAATCTGCGTTCATGGAGCGACATCGCCCAGGCTCATGCCGATGGCAGCAAGGCGCTACTCACAGCGTTCGATGCGCTTTACACCGACATGCCGGACGCGCAGAAGAAAATCGCGGACGATGCATTCCGGCCAGCTGAGTCCCACGCGAAATAACCCCCCGCGAATGCGCAGCGCAATCGTCACAATCGGCGCATTCGCGAACACGGCGTCGCTCAATGGAGGGGAGTCACAATGATGAAGCACAGCCTGCTCAGGTCAGGTTTCATCCCTGCTCTCGTGATGCTGGCCGCCATGCAGGCTGCTCAGGCCCGCGTCAACGTACATCTGGGCATTGGATTTCCTGGCGTCTTTTATGCACCGCCTCCGCCGGTGATCGTCGCGCGTCCGGTGCACTACTGGCCCCCTCCGGTCATGTATAGCCGCTTCGATCCCAGATGGCACCCGCATCCCCGTTTCGTCGGCCCACGGCACGCCCCGCACCCGGGCTGGCGAGGCTCGCCGCGTCGCTGGCACTGAACCGGCGTCCGGCAACGCGCAAATTACGTCGAGATGGCGTCGACCGCGGCTTCCGGCAATTAACGTCTGAGGCGTAATTCAATCGCGCGCGCCTTGATCTTGCTTCGCAACGGTCAAGGCGCCGCGCCAGTCAATTGATCGATGCGCGTCACCACATACGGATAAAACGGGTTCCACGACAGGCGCGTCAAGAGACCCGCGCCCACGATGAGCCCGCCCGTCTCCCCGCGAATCGACTGTGCGCCGAGATGCACGCCGAAATCGTCGTCCGGATTGGGCGTGCGGCCGTAAAGCGCATCGCTTTCCGGAAACGGAAGCGCCACATGCGAGAGCGAATAGACATCGGCCGGATAGTCGAGACCGGTTGGCTTGACTTCCTCAGTCGTCGATTCAGCCGGCGTCGTTTTCTCGACGACCAGCGGCGACGTGGACGAAGCGTTGGTGAGAACCGTAAAGCGGTAGTGCAATGGCGGCGCAGGCGTGAGACGGCGCAATGCATCGCGCATCGACGCGCGCACGAGCGGGCTCAATTGCGTCGTGCGATTGATGTCGAAGAGAACGAGCTCGCTGCCGTTGGCCGGTAATTGTGCATACAACGAGCTGATAATTGCGCTCGTGCTCACCGTGAAATCGAGCACCGACTGAAAGGTCAGCACGGGAGGCAGCGATGCGAGTTGTCCGCGCCGTGCGGCCTGCCCCACTTCCTGCTGCACGAGTTGTGTCACCCGCCACGACTGGCGCGCGCCGTTCACCGGAAACGAGTTGTACTTGAACGGATTGAATTCGGGAACGACATCGAGCCATGCCGCCTTTTCAAACGACGGCAATACCGACGGCAATGCAGCGAAACCCGCAAAACGCGCGAATCGCGTAATGCCGATCATCGGCGAAAGCAGAATGAGGTGATCCGCCTGCGGAAGACGCGGGTCTTGCAAGGCTTCGAGCGAATATTCGAGCGCGAGCGCGCCGCCGTTGGAAAACCCCACGATATGCAGCGGTGCGGGCGCGGGCACGCGGCGGCGAGCTTCGCGCACGGCGAGCCGCGTGGCGGCCTCCCAGTCGTCGGCTGTCACATCGGCGAGACTGGACGGAACGGTGCCGTGCCCCGGCAGACGGATAGCCATCACGACAAACCCGTCACGCTGATAGCGCTGCGCGATATGGCGCAAGCTGTACGGTGAGTCGGTCAATCCATGCAGCATGACGGCCACGCCGCGCGGCGTACCCTCTGGGGCGAGCGTATAAGAGCGATTCCAGTCGGTCCGGAAATGCCCCGGGTAGATGGGACTGCCGTCGAAATAGCGATTGGCGGCCACGCGTTCGTCCGGCGTCAATTGATCGGTGACATTCCTCCTGACCGAATCGAAAAGGCGGTTCTCGTGGGCGATGTAATCGTCCCACGTAGCCTGGTCGAGCGCGTGCGCATGCATTTCTTCCGGGACATAGGTGTGCCACGGACCCAAAGGCGGCTTGCGCTGAGCGTCGTACATCCGCACACCGGCGATGGTCACGAGCGCCAGCAGCACGATGAGTCCCACCCGCCGGGTCCATCGGATAACGAATGCTTTCATTCTCGACTTCGCCATATCCGGTCGTTGCCTCGCGAACAAGGTTACTCACAAACCCGCGGCCAGCGCGCGCAAGCCTGCCTCGCAGCATACCTGTAACCGCAACCCGCCGCCTGTTTTGTCCAGCAATTTCCCGGGCGTCGATTGCGACGTGGCGATCCCCTCTTGACCGAATCATGCGGCGTATTTCTACCGCTGAATGGTCCCGTCTCACGCGCCGGTTTCGGACTCGCAATGGAGCACGCACAGCGCGATTTTTGCCGAGACAAAAAAAACCCGCACAGGTGCGGGCTAAATCCAACCCTCTCGGGAGGGCATTAACGCGGAGCGGGATTATTACGCATCCGGTTGAAACTTTTGAATTCCCATACGGCGCTTTGTGCGCTTTCATGATGTAGCGCAAACAAGCAATATGCCCGAAAAGGGCGATTCAATGCGTGTCCGTCATGGCCATTTCCCGGTGCCTCTCGATGGTGCACAGAACCGTTGCAACTTTTTGTCCGTCGATCACTCATCCTATTCTGGTGCGGTCTTTATGCCACATTGATCCGATGCCGATGGCGCCATTTCATCGCGCTCGCTGAAGTCCGCCTCGCGCAGGCCTGTTGGCGACAGCGACACGAAATGAACCGATCCTGCGCCGCGCGGAATACCGATTGCACCCGTGTTGCCCCACGCGAATGGCGCGCGTAGCAGGCCGTGCAATTCAATCGTGTCCCCTGTGAGAACGAGCGCCATTAGCCGTCCATCGCGCGTGGGCACGTAAGCCGTGTTGCCGTTCACCGCGATGCTCGCTTCGCGAACCGAGGCCGGCAGGCAATCAAGTTTAGCCGTCACATGCCCTTCTTCATCGATCAGCAGTACAGATGATCGTCCATTATCGAGCGTGGCCTCGATCACGAAGCGTTCCACTGCGGGCACCCATGCGGCGGCATAGGTGTAGTACTGCACGCGCTCTCCACCGGATCCGCCCTCCGGGCGCACCAGTTTGCCTGTCGCGGGATCGAGCACCGCATATTCGAGCTGCGCAACGATTTCGCCTGGTATGTATTTCTGCCACACGAGCAGCGCGCGCGTCGGCGAGCCTGCGATCATGGGCCACCACTCGCGCACATGCGCGGCTACGTCGACGTGCCTTAGAAGGACGCCACGGCCGTTATAGACCTTCACGTACACGCCGCCACCCGTACCGAGATTATCGACGCCGCCGCCATCCACCCAGTCTTGCGAATAGAACACGACAAATTGCTCGCCCACGGCGGCCACGTGACCGGAGTGTCCGCCCGACTCGACGTCGTTCGGATAGGGCTTGATGGGCGCGAGGTTGGCGCCATAGACGCCGTATCGCTGGCTCACCGTGCGCGGCGCTTTCCAGCCGTCTTCGAAGCTGACGAAGATGTTGCCCGACACGTTCTGCGCGACGGACACCGGCTCCTGCGCTTCGGGACGCGAGATAAAAATGCGCACATTCGCAAGACGTGCGCGCTGCGGCGACCATTCGCCCACATAGACGTCATGCGGCCAGCTGCCGTTCGAATTTGCGCCGCGCGGCGGCAGCCCCGAACTGCTGAAGAAGACCCAGTCTTTATCTCCCGCGCGATGCGCCCACCCGATGCCATGCATGAAGCGCCGCTCGTCGCCGACACCGGGCGCAGGCAGTGCGACGATCGACCCCGCCTGCGCGTGTCGTTCGCTGACGACCTCGATTTGCGCGCCGCGGCCGGGTGGCGAGAACATGCCGATCGCGGCCAGGAGCACAACCACCAGCACAGACGGCGCGACGAGCACTAGCGGTCTGCGTCGGCGGTTGCGTTGCGAAGTTTCAGATGCACGGTCCATTGGTAACACATGGACGACATCAGTGCCGTCTGCGGCCACGCAAGCCGCTCACCGGCACATGGTGTAACTTTCTGTCCATCAACTGCTGCAGCGAATACTGCGTCGGCGGCGTCTGGCCGTATCCGAGCCGCGCGGTCTTGCGCGACTCTGCAGTCTTTTCGGCAGGCTGCGCGTCGGACTGCGCACGCAGGGCAGCAATCAAGCCGTTCGCATCATGCGAAGCGACAAACACCCGCGGCACCGTACGCCAGTCGCGCCGCGTCGGCCCGACAATCGGTCCAGGCTCAACCGTTAGACCGGCCTTGCGCCGCAGCAGCCGCTGGGTGCGCGATTTCGATGCGAACGGGTGAGCCACGCGCGCGAGAATCAGCCATGTCGTGAGCGCCGAAGCAATTGCACTGATGGCGGCGATATAGGACAGCAGTTCCGGAATGGAGAGATCGCCCTGTGAAAAAGGCAGCAGATAGCGGTAAGCGTAGATGGTGATCCCCGCCCACATCGAACCGACGCAGGCCGGACGGAGCAACCGGAACCAGAGGACGAGCAGCAGGCCGTGCGCGATGCCTTTGTCCTTGATGATCAGTTGCGGATGGCGCAAGGAGAGATCAATGACGGGCTTGTTGTTCATGCTGGATACCTCTATCAGGGCTGGTCCAGACGGCCCGCTTGCCCCGCCGCCCGAATACGATGGACGGCAGTGCAACGACAGTCGTGACCATGTTGATCAACCAGAACGCGAGCGGATACCAGACGGTGTCGAGAAGATAAAGCAGCAGTTTTTCGTCGTAGCGGCGGTCGATCAGGCAGCCAATGACGATCTGCAGCACACAGGTCGCCACCAGCAGCATTCCATGCCAGTGCGGCAACAGCGAAACGTTCCAGTCGGGCGGCAAGGTATAAAACGAATCGACGAGCGCAAGCAGCAAGATGAACGCCATCGAATACGCCCAGGCAATGCCGAGCGCGTACTCGACAAAGAGCGGCCACATCATGATCCGCGGCGTGAACAACAGCGGCCGCGCGTATTTGAACAGCACCTGAATGCCGCCCTTGGCCCAGCGCAGGCGCTGGCGATACAGACCTTTGAGCGTTTCGGGCATCAGGATCCAGCTCAGCGCATGCGGCTCGTACGCAACGCGCCAGTCGTTGCACTGGAGCTTCCAGCTGATGTCGATATCTTCGGTCAGCATGTCGGCGCTCCAGAAGCCGACATCCGCGAGCGCGCTCTTGCGGAACATCGTGATCACGCCGGACACCGTAAAAATACGCCCATAAACCTGTTGCGTGCGCTTGATCAGCCCGACGATCGACGAGAATTCGCCAACCTGCATCCGTCCAAGCAGCGACGTGCGTGTGCGAATCCGCGGATTGCCCGTCACCGCACCCACGTTCGGATCGGAAATCAGGTGTTCGAGCATCCATTCGATCGCGTCCTCGCCAAGCAGCGAATCGCCGTCGATGCACATGAGGTACGGCGCATTGGTCACGGCGGCTGCCGTCGTGAGGCCAATCGCCTTGCCTTCGTTCTTCGCGTGGTGGATCACGGTGAGGCCCGGAATTTCGACCACCAGCTGATTCAGGATCTCGCCGGTGTGATCGCGGCTGCCGTCGTTGACGGCGATGATCTCGTAGTTCGGATATTCGAGCCGCGCGAGGTGGCCCAACACGCGGCGCGCATTCATTTCTTCGTTGTAGCAGGGCACGATGATCGCAACCTTTGGCGTCCCGGCTCTCACGATGGCGAGCGACGAGCGGGCCCGTCCGTGCTCCAGCGCGAAGAAATGGACAATTCCACCGATCATCCACAAGTACGACATGAAGAACGGATAGAAAAAGATAAAGTCCTGCAGTTTGTCGATGACGATGTGCATCATTGCGGTCGCACCCTTTCGCTGTTGCCCTTGAGCAGCGCACTGATCGAGGTCGGATCGAGCCGCGAGCGCATCGACATGACGTCGGTCAGCGCGGCCACGGTCGGCACATCGTGCGCGAAGTTGTCGGGGTAGTACCCGTAACTCACCATGCCGGACTGCCGCAGATGGCGCATCTGATCGGTCAGGTGTTTCGCCGGTACGCTGTCGCCCGTACGGGAATCGGTGGCTTCGAGCAGGAAGACAGTTCGCCGCGGGCCATCCGGCACCGTGCGCACCGTCCTGGACAGGGAATCGAGCCAGCTGTCCACCGATGAAATGCCCTGCCGCGACGGCATGGCAAGCAGGCCGACGAAGTTGTACGCATTCACGAATGCCGGGTAGTTTTGCGCGTAACGATGCCCAGCCTCCGGATCGGTCAGCACATCCGGAAAAATCGTGCGCACGCTCAGCACGTCCGCACTGTTCTGGCTGTTGAGCACGATCTGCTCGAGTTCCTTCGTGAAATCGAGCAGATGCCGTGTTTTCAGATCCCCCCACCGTTTCATCAAGTCGGGATTCGCGCGAATCTGGCCGATGTCGCGCGGCAGGTTCCAGCTCGCCAGCATCTGGTGGCCCTGATGGCTGTCGTCCTCGAAATCGGTCAGCATCGCGTCTTCGCCAAACAGCAGGCCCGTGATCGCCGAGTATTTGCCGAGGTCTTCATAAAGTTCGCGCACATATGCGCGCACGCCCGGATCGAACGGACTGAGCCGCCGCACCGCCGATGCACCGGGCGGGAGCTTGCTGCCCGCAGCGGGCCGCACGAATTCGAGGCGGCCTTCGAGTTGTGCGGGCACCGCAAACGCGAGTGTCGGCATCCACGCATACAGCGCAACATCCGCGCGCGTATTCAGTTGCCATGCAGCGCGGCAGAAAAGATCCGAGCGGACCGGTAAATGCCGGTTCGGAAAGTACAGTGCCTGCGCAAAGCCCGATCTGTTGGGATCCGAAAATGCTTGTAGATACACCGAACTCGGTTTCAAACGGTAGATACGGTCGATCAGCTGGCCGAGCTTCTTTTCCTGCATGTCCGGCGAGGGATCGTAGACATCGTCGAGCGAAACCACCACGACGCGCTCCACTGGATTGACTTCGCCGCGATTCTCCGCGGGCTCGCGCATCGAGCGCTCGAAGCCGCCGACGTCGATGTCGTACATGATGAGAATGCGGCGCAGACGGTCGAGCGGCACGTCGCTCGTATTCGGCCCGGATTCGAGCGTGAACTGCACCGGCATGCCGAGCTTCGACGAGATGCGGCGCACCGGAAGATTTTCCGCACCGTACGGCCACACCATCGCGCGAACGGGCAAGCCCGTCTGCGTCTTGAGTTGCTGGATGCTCGTACCGAGGTCGCCATGTACGCGCGATTCGAATTCCGCATCCGTTTCGTAGCGCGACTCATCCTTCAGATACAGGTGCGAGGTCGCCGCCGGCAGTTCGTTGCCCTGCGGATTAGCGACCGCGCCGTGGTGCATGTCGTGCGTATGCGACGCCAGTTCGACGAGGCCGGAACGCGCCACTTCGCGCACCTCGTTCCACGACATGAACGTATCGCGCGGCACCACCAGTGTGTCGGAGAGGCGAATGCCGGTGTCCGCCGGCGTGTCGATCCATGACGTCACGATGCCCATCACAGCCGGATAGTTGAAGCGCTTGAGCAGCGGCAGCACTTTGGTGTAATGACTCATGAAGCCGTCGTCGAAGGTGATCAACACCGAGCGCGGCGGCAATGGCTTTCCGCCGTTGCGCGAGGCCGCGATGGAACTGAAAGTGATCGCGTGATAGCCATTGGCTTCAAGCCAGGAAAAAATCGATGTCAGCGTGCCCGTATCGATCGCATACGGGTCGATTACGTTGTTCGTATTGAATTCGGCTCGCAGATGGTCGCGGACATCGTGAAAGCAGATCACGCGAAACGTCTTGCCGTCGGCAGGATCGGCCGGCGGCAGGATGTCGATCAGCTTCGCCGGCACGAGCGATGAAAACATCGTGCAACCTGCCATCGCTCCGAGACAGCCACAGATAAAACGTCTACGAGAATGCATTGCCGGCCTCCTTGCGAGCCGCCGTCGTCAGAATGGAACCGTGAGCGTGGTGTAGGCAATGCCGGACGTTTCGCGTGCGCCGTCGTACGCGTGGCTAAGCCCGCCGATGCCATACGTGAGCCTGATGTCGTGACTGAACGTCCACGCGTGTTCCAGACGCACGCCGCCCTCGGCGCTCGTGCCGAAGCCGCGTTCGTTATACGCGCCCGCGCTCAGATAGATGCGCTGCACCAACGACTTTTCGCCGGCGCGCCAGATTGCCCATTGATGCATGGCGACGAGTTCCGCCGTGTAGTCGCGCGCAGGCGCGAAATACGCCGTATTGGCGCGCGTGTTGCTGCTGGTGTTCAGGTTCAGCGAGAGATTCACAAACTGGTTTGCGGCGGTAAATACGCGCTGCGTGGCGCTTCCCGAAATTTCCTGGTTGAAGTTCGAATCGCTGAAGCGCGTGGCTGAATAAGACAGCTCCGCCGAGCGACGATCCGTGTCGGTGAAATTGAGGGCAATCTGGGCATTCTTCCCCCAGATGTGCTGGACATAGGCCTTCCACGGCAACGTATTGACGTCGCTGTCGACCGAGACGTTCGCCGACACGTAGTCGTTGAAGGTATACGCGACACTGCCGTTGCCGCCGGTGCGCGCAGCAGGACCGATCGAGCGGGTGGCCTCGGCCGTCACGGAAAGCGGTCCCTTGCGGAAATCGCCGCCGACGCCGGTCCGTGTGCGGCTCACGTTGCCGATATCCGTATTCGCGTGGCCGAAGAAGTTGTGTGCGAATACACGCCAGTTGTCGTAGATCGGCGGCGAATACAGCGTCGTATCGATACTGAACGAGTTGTCCGCCAGCGTGGAGTTGCCGTGCTCGCCGTTGAATTCGACCGACAGCACCGGCGCACGGTAGGCCGCATAGTCGCGCTTGAAGCTACGCACGGAACCGTTCTCGGGGAACGTATCGTTGAATGCATCGTTGATGAGACGCGCATTCGCATAGTCGTCCAGCATGAGCGATGTGCGCCCGAGACCCGCGAGCGCCTCCAGGTTTTCCGGGTGATCGGTCAAGGTTGCGCTGTACATGTCGCGCGCGCGGCGCGTACTGGACGCGCCAAGCGTTGCGTCAGCCTGCGCGTTGCGCACTTCCGCGCTGAACGGCACCTGCTCCCTCAGCCGATCGAGTCCCGCCATGCCGGCGCTCGTCTGTCCGATATAGATCTGGTACTGCGCATACAGCCGGTAATAGCGCATGTAGTCATCGTTCGCGAGATCCCACGGGTGCACCTGGTCGGCTGGCGGCAGCGCGGCGTGCATGTCTTCGAGCACCTGCCTCGCCTGCGTGTACTTGTCCTGGTCGGTGAGCGCGTAGAAGAGGCCCTCGCGCAGATCGATGGGGCGCGTGTGCGTACCGTACTGGAATCCGCGCGTCGCTTCATCGGTGGTCGACGACGTCTCCTGCTCGATGGCGCGGCGATAAACCTGTTCCGCCTTACCGGGTTCCTGGAGGTAGCTGTACGCTTCGCCCACGGCCGCGAGCGCTTCGACTGAAATACCCGACTGCGTCGGAATCGATTCGAACGCTGCAACCGCGTCCTTCATCCTGCCTCGCGCGGCATAGGCAACCGTCAGGTCGCCGGCAAGCGAAGCCCGCACTTCCGCGTACTCCGGCGTTTTCGGCAAACGCGCATCAAAGTCGTGTGCCGAATGGATCGCGGAATCAAGTGCGTCGAAGCGATCGTGGCTCGACATCGCACGCACCTTGTCGCGACCGCCGCGCACCTCCTGCCGGATGCTGAGTTCCTCGATCTGCGCGATATCGACAGGCGTGAACACATCGGGCCGCGCCTTCGCCTCGTCAAGCGCGCGGATTGCGCCGCCACTCGTCGCGAGTCCGAACACTTCGCGTCGAAGCGTGTCATTGGGCTGCTCGGCAGTCTGCGCCGGCGGGGTCTGTCCGGGCGCGGCCACAGGCGGCGTTCCGGGCGTGGTGCTGCCATCCGGCGGGGGATTCGCTGGCGTGGGTCCGGTCGCGGGTTGCGTCATGGGTTGCGCGTTCTGGGCCACTTCAAGTGCCGCGGGTTTCCCGGATGTCGTAGGTATCGGGGTTATCGGAGGCGGCGTTGCCGTCGCCGTATCAGCGCTATTTTCGGCAACCTGTGCACCGCTACCGCTGTCCGGCGCGGCAGACGAATGAACCTGCGCATCGCTCGTCACTGGCTCCGGGACAGATTGCGCCGTGTCCACCGCATAGATCGTCGCGCCGATGTCGCTCGTAATAACGGGGCGAGCAACCGGCGTTTCATCCGCAGGCTGATCGACCACGGCAACCACGAAAATGACAGGCTTCGCAACATCCTCTTCCCGCGCGATGGTGTCCTTGCTTTCGAGCGCCGCATAGGCGGACAAAAGCAGCACGGCCGCAGGCGCGCATGCGCCGAGTGGACGTCTGCGAGGCGATATATACAAACGCTTTCTCTTGTTCATTGTCGTATGCCCCTGCCCGCCTAACGTTGATTCGGGTGTGAACGCGTCCGGCGCAAGCGCCATGCCGGAAATGGCAGACGAATCCTCCTGTTTTTTCAACAACAGTAAGCAATCAAATAAATGAACCACCGCGTAAAACGCTTGCGAATCCAATAAAACGGTTTTCTGTTTCCTGGCGTTCCCGACAAAAGGGCCGCGCCCTCAAGTTTTGATGTGTGCTGCCGTGAAGCGTTAATGCGCCCTCGAACGCGAAGGCGTTGCCACGCCAGCGGACATTAATTCAAGGCGCACTCACAGGTGCGCGTGTTTTGTACGTTCTCAGCGATGCTGAGGCACGGTCTGCGTTCTGCAGTGCTGTTACGACGCGCGGTTGCGTCTCACCGTGAGCAACGGCAATTGCTGTTACAGGCGCAACCCATCACGCGATCGATGGGCAAATCATATGAAATCGGCGCTCGCTTACGAGAGGAACACGAGAGGAACGCTCGCGATTTCGAGTAGAGACAAAGCAGCTATCGCGCACGGGCTGCGTGCCCGCCTGCGACAGCGGGCGACGACATGTACCGCTCGTCGTCAATATCGAGCCGCGGCGTCACCTGCATCATCAGACGCACCGGGCACGCCTGCTTACTTGCCGACACATCATTCCAGACACGCAATAAATTTATCAATGCGCTGCTATCGGAATTCAACGCGCGTATCACTTTGTTACATGGAACCCGTCCCCAGGTGCCCTTTCGTCGGCTGTTTTCTGAAGGTTGCATTTCATCTTTTCGATTCCTATGCTTGTTGCACACCAGCGAGGGAGAAGATCATGGGGACCTTGAATGAGCGAGGTCTGTGTATGGTCACAGGCATGCTGCTGATCGCCGGGACTTGCGCACTACCTGCCCATGCACAAATCGCAAGACCATCGACTACGCCGACGCCAATCACAACACCCGCCATGCCCGCTGCAGCGCAAAACCTGCAGACCGCCGCGCCGCAGGCGCCGTCGCGGCCACCCGCAAATCCGGCGTCGCCCCAGGAGATGCTTTATTACGTGTGCGGCAGCCGCGGGCTCGATACGCACGTCACTTCACCGGACCCTCAACACCCGTTCAACCTCGGCGTATCGTTCGTCTCGGCGTCGACCGGCGCGCCGCTCAACGAAGTCTCCGTCAAGTTGCGACGGCATGGCCGCGTGCTGATGGACTTCGTTGCGGCTGGACCGTACTGTCTCTTCTCGGTTCCGGAAGCCGACTACCGGGTTGAAGGCACGTACCGCGGCGAAATGAAATTCGAAATTGTTCAGACCGGCAACATGACCGCGCAAATCAAGTGGTAAGCGCCAGCCAGGTATGGCGATTGCGTGGTTCACGGCGTCACGTCGGCGCTCCACAGGCTGCTTTTTTCACGGCGTGACGCCCACTGATACAGGGAAGTTCGCGCGATGACGATTCTCCATCGATTTCGACATCGTCCCACGGATATCGCCCGGCGCAGTAAGAGCCAATCCGTGCAGGACAACACGCCTGCGTCGCTGACGTGGGGCTCCGGTTTGAGCGTAGCGCTAACTGTGACGTTCTATTTGCTCGTCCTGGCAGCCGACGCGAAATTCGACGCCGGAAACCATTTGAGCAGCAACACGAGTGGTGCAGCGCAGACCTTTACCGCGAGCGCGGCGGACAGTTCAACCGGGCTGGCCGCTACAACAGCCACATCACCCTCCACATCACCTGCCACTTCACCCACCACAGCCGCCGAGTCGACGGCTCGCTTGCTCGCCCGTGCGCATCACTGCGCATCGGCCGGACATTGGGATTGCGTATTCGAGGCCACGACCAGCGTCATGGCGCTGCGCGGGGAGACCCCGGAAACGCTCGCACTCCTGCAACAGGCGGTGAATGGCACAAGCGCGGCACCACCCGCGCCGAAAGCGCCGGTTCTCGCGAGCAATCCACGCAACGCACGGCCGGGCACGAACGGCTACGTGCGGCCAGCCCGATACACAAGACATATTCACAAGCATTCCTTACGAGCCACGTTAATCCGATATGGCTTCTTCAGGCACGCTGCCTCGACCGATCAAATGAACGATCTGTACCGGCACTAGCGAGAGCAGTGTCGGCACCGGTATCTCATCCGTATCGGGCAACGCCCGTATCGCGAATACTGCAGACCCTGGGCGACAATTTCGCCGTTAGGGAGTACGCTCCCCGTGCGGCCACCGTGCGTTCGGCCCGGTTTTGACGGACGTCAACGGCACGGTCGCACGGCTTTCACCGCATTTCCCGAATCTGGTTCGCCTCACCTGGCATCGAACGCGCGGCCTTCTGGCCGCGCGTGTTCATAACCGGCCCGCGTGCCGCAGCGAGGGAGTGGGATCATGCTGATCTTTCGACAGTTGATCGACCCGCAGTCGTCCACCTATACCTATCTGCTTGCCGACAGCGAATCGGCCGAAGCGGTGCTGATCGACCCGGTGTTCGAACAGGCGCGACGCGACGCCGCCCTGATCGAGGAACTTGGCGTGCACCTGCTCTACACGATCGACACGCACGTTCATGCCGATCACGTCACGGGTGCGTGGTTGCTCAAGCGGCTTACGGGCAGCCAGATCGCGATTTCCGCCGCGAGCGGCGCACAAGGCGCCGACCGCTACCTGGACCATGGCGATCGCTGCCATTTCGGCGCACGCCACCTCGCTGTGCGTACAACGCCGGGCCATACGCGCGGCTGCATCAGCCTCGTGCTCGATAACGAAAGCATGGCCTTCACGGGCGATTGCCTGCTCATCAGGGGAACCGGCCGAACCGATTTTCAGCAAGGCGATTCCCGCGTGATGTTCAGATCAATCCACAAACAGCTGTTCACGCTGCCTGCCTCCACCCTGCTATTCCCCGGTCACGACTACCGCGGGTTGACAGTGACGAGCGTCGGCGAAGAGCAGCGCTTCAATCCGCGCCTTGGCGGCGATCTGTGCGAGGACGATTTCGCAGGTTTTATGCTCAATCTGAATCTGCCGCATCCACGGCAGATTGCCGTCGCCGTGCCTGCAAACCTGAAATGCGGCGCTGCGGCGTGCGACCCGACCCAGATCACGGAACCCGATTGGGCCGTGCTGACCTACACCTTCGCAGGCATATGGGAAATCAGTCCGCAGTCGCTCGAAGAACAGCTCGCGGCGGTGCAGATCATCGATGTCCGCGAGCCCGACGAATACGAAGGCCCGCTGGGGCGCATTCCCCATGCGACGCTGATTCCGCTGGGCGATCTTGCGCAACGTGCCGGAGAAATTCAGCTTGATCGCCCGGTCGTGACCGTCTGCCGCGCGGGAGGCCGTTCTGCACAGGCAACGACGATCTTGCGCAAGGCCGGTTTTCCGGCCGTCGCCAATCTGGCGGGCGGAATGCTGCGCTGGCGCGCGGAAGGCCGCATCGTCGAAAACGCCAGCCCCTGAATTTTTTGTGCGGTGCGGGAGCATTTCGTACGCAGACGCAGACGCAGACGCAAACTCATACATAAATTCGTGCGCAAACTCGCACGCGCATTCGTCAACAAACGGCAAGATACAAAGCAGGCCGCGCGCGTTATAGTCATCAACAGAATCTGGCGGATCGGCCGGTTTTCGCCAATCCGTCGAGTTCCGTTTGTGACTAACAACTCTGCACGTCGGACGACCATCCGCCAGCGCCAGCAGGTACCTCCTAATGCTTTTCCTGAATGGGAACTGAGTTAAAACCGATTTCCCCGACCGATGAATGTCCATTTGCATCGTGATCGCCGCTTTGCGCCAATGACCGGTTTCGAGTGCGTCTCGTGATTGCGATCACTGCCAGAACGACTGGCGCAACTGCCAGGCCTTCAGCCAGCTCTGGCTGGATGGGCAGACTGAGCACGTGCAAAGCCTTAAATGCAGCCGCCGCCAACGAAAGTACGTAGTAGGATATCGCGGCAACCGACAGGCCTTCGACAGCATGTTGCAAATGCAACTGGTTCCGTGCAGTGCGCTCCATGCCAGCGAGCAAATGGGTGACGTCCTTTTCCTGCGCGAGATTGACTCGCGTGCGTAACAAATCGACGGCGCGCGCAATACGGGAAGCGAGCAGTTCGTGCCGCGCCCAGACACTGCGACAGGTTTCCATAGCAGGCGCGAAGCGGCGTTCCATAAACTCCTGGAGCGTCGGCATACCTTCGATGCGCTCTTCACGCAGCTCCTGAATTCGCCCCAGCACCAGTTTCTCGTAGGCGCATGATGCGCTAAAGCGTCCGCCCAAGCCTGAAAGTGACTCGACGCGAACCGCAAGGTGCGTCAGCTTGACAAGCAGCTGTGAGTCGTCCCCCTCCGCACCATCCACCTCCATGTGTTGCATCAACGCATGGAGCAAGGCGTGAATCTCATCCAGGTCACGACTCATTTGACGCGCGCTAGGCAGCGCCAGGAGCGCCATCATCCGATACGTTTCAATTTCGTACAGTCGCTGCAGCAGCCGGCCACCTTGCTCGTCTCGAAAACCGTCGTCAATGACAAGAAATCGCGTGAAGCCATCGGGCCGCACACACCAGTCACAAAACACCTGACCTCCGCCGAGCACGTTACTACCGACGAGTATCGGCCCATCGATCCATTGCCGTACCGCGCCCCGTGCCGCGCGCGCCTCTTCACCCGTGAGAAGTTCCATGCGTGACGCGACGAGACGGCTACCGGCGAGTTGCGCAAACCAGTTGGCTGGAACACCCTGGATGGCGACATCGTTGAAAAAGTCTTTATCGCAGCGAGACTGGACGAACGTAAACGTCGAAAATTCAGTGTGACGCTCCCATTTGAGACGCCACCCGTACGGAGATTGAACGGCATAGTGTGTGGCACCTTGCGCTGGCATCGGGATTCCCGCGTCAGAGCACAACGTCTGCAATAGAGCTTCATGTAACCATGGCTTTTGTTCAGCAAAGACTGCATAGTGTACGAGCGAGACGGATTCCGTCAGTTTAAGAAACGGACGTGCATGCAGTTCTGCGGCCAGCGTGGCGCGTAGCGGATGATCCAGGTATTCCGGGGTCGGCATATTCACGATGTTATTCACGCAATGGGAGTGATACTTCGAAAAGGTGTCACGATTGATTCCCCGTTCTTTGTGTCCGCCTCGTGCTTGTTTGCACGACCCCGCTTCCGGAACCGGAGCCACGTGAACGGCAGGCACGCACCGCGCGGCTGCCGCTGGCACTCAACGTCTTGAGCGGGTCCGTTGCCACCATTCATGGTGGTCAAGATTGCGCAGAAGATCAGCACGACGCCGCTCACGGAGGTAGTGCGCAGTCACACCAGCCATAGCGATAACAAGCACGATCGTGCCAACAGCCATACCCAGCCAGGTTTGTGCCAAATCCGTCTCCCCAGTTACACCCCGGATCATCGCCTCGTGATGCCGACAGTTCGCATCGAAAATATAGCCCTCCCCGGTGACAGGCAATCGGCCATGTGCCAGCGTTCAGCGCGCGCGGGCAATCGCACGCAGGACTGCGTCACCTCGCGGGGTCAAGCGAGGCATAGACAGACCCGCTTCGGGCGGCTCGATCGCAATCAGATCAAGCTCACGAAGCACGCCAAGCTCCAGGCGGTCCGCCTCCATCCACTCAGGCGCATCCTTCAACAGCATCAACGTGGCAAGTTCGTGGGGACTCAGCATGGCACTCCCTGGCGTCGGGGCGTTGGGAAAAAAACCGGTATCGAGCGGCGATCCGGATGGCGGGCAACGCTGGCACTACGGACTTCGTCGCCTGCGCGCTGTCGGCGCCGCACCTGCGACAGAATCCACATCCTTGCGTGCACTGTCCTGCAAGGTCGCAGGGGGTATCGCAGCGACGGCGTCACCCGAATCATCGGAAACCGGAATGGCGGACTTCATCATGGCGTCGACGCTCCTGGCCATCGCAGCGATTGCCGCTGTCGCGTGCCGGACCGTTTCGACATAACCATCAAGAGCGAACCGGCTCAGCGCCGCCGAAGTCTGCAACGTCATCTCGATTACGGTGCTGGTGGGCACGGCGAACTGCGCAGCAAACGGCGGCACCCCGCCGGTCTGGTTCCAGGCAAGCGGCACCGGCGTCTGCAACGGCAGCATGCTCTCCCGGTTGTTCTGCACGCCAGCGAGGACCGCTGCGTACATCGAGAGATTCAACCGCGCGAGTTCACTGAAGCCGACAACCATATGGCCCGCCAGGAAGGGGAACGCAGCCGCACAGGCTGCGGTCGTGGCAAATGTTTTCTTGTCAGAACCAGTCACGATGGCTCCAGGTAGTCACCAACAGGCATGGCCGCTGCCACTGCGGCCGATCGTCGACATGCTGGCACCAGCGAATCTGCGCCAGGCCTCGCCGATCAATCTAGAGGCATCATTCTAACTTTGTTAAATCCTCGCTATTAGTCCGTGTTGTCCAGGAGTTTCCCCAATATGTGGGATTTGGCGGCTGTGATGATTCACCAGGCCAGCACGGTCGACGCGCGGTCACGGAGCACTACGCGCTACCCGGATTGCGATGGCGGGCAAACGCCCGCGAGCACGCCTGCAAGAGCCTGGCACGGTCACTCGCGCAAAGACACGACACCGCGTGGCCCGCTCAGCTTTCTCCAGGCATCGGGAGATCGGGCCGCACGGCGGCCAGCGCCGCGTGAAGTGTCATGTAGATGTTTTCCGTGCCGATGACCGGCGTGATGCCGTGCCGGTCCATGTCCGAGCGCAGATAGCGATTCACACGGCCGAATACGAGCCTCACGCCGCGCTGCGCGAGCATCCCGCACAACGTTTCGATCGAGCGGCCAGCCGAATAGTCGAGATCGGTGATCGCCGCCGCATCGACGACCACGCAGTGCACCGGTGTCGGCGCACCGTCGATCAGGCGGCGCACCTCATTGACGAACAGGTGGTCGTTCGCATAGAACAGGTCGGCGCCGAAGCGATAGACGATCAGGCCCGGCCCGGTCTGCATGCCGGGCTCCGCGGGCTGCGGTTCCCATCGGCCCTGCTCGTTGGGCAGCAGCACCATCGTGTGTGGCCGGTAGCTGTGGCGCACGTGGCGCAGCAGCGAAAGACCTGTCGCGATCAGGATGCCGTTCTCCACGCCGATCACCACGACGGCCACTGCCGTTGTCAGCGCAAGCAGAAACTCGCCGGGGCTTTCGCGCCGGATGTCGAGCATCTGCCGCACATGGACGAGCCCCACGGCGATCGTGAACACAATGGCAGCCAGCACGCAGTGGGGCAGGTATTGCAGCCAGCGGCCGAGGAACAGCAGCACGACGAGGACCACCGCTGCGAACGTGAGATGCGCGAACTGGCTGCGGGCGCCTGCATCGTCGGCCATGGCGGTCTGCGTCGGGCTGCCGTTCACGACGAACGATCCGCCCAGCCCCGCCACCACGTTCGCGGCGGCAAGTCCAAGCAGATTGGCGTCCTCGTCGACGCGCTCGCCGTAACGCTCGGCGAACGCGCGACTCGTCGCGGCGCTCTGGGCGACGATGATCACGAAGCATGACGTCGAGATCTGCAAGAGGTCCATCACCTGAAACCAGCTGCTGACGGCCGGAAACTCGATCGACGGCAACCCAAGCGCCACCGGCCCGATCACCGCGATGCCGCGCGCCGAAAAATGCAGCGTTGCGCTGGCCACGATGCTGGCGACGACAGCGACAAGCGGCACGGGCCAGCGCGGACGAAACTGCTTGAAGAACAGGATCGCCACGACGACGCACGCGGCAATGCCAAAGTCCATCCCGTTGATGCTGCCCAACTGCATCGCAATCTCGCGAATCTGCACGACGGTCCGGCGCGACGACACCTCGATGCCGAGCATGTCGCCGAGCATGGCGATGCCCACCTGCACGCCGACGCCGGCAAGAAAGCCGACCAGCACCGTGCGAGAGAGGAAATCGGCGAGAAAACCGAGCCGAAAGACGCGCGCGATCAGCAGCATCAGTGCCGTGAGCAACGCGGTCATGCCCGCGAGCGCGATGTACTCCGCGCTCGATGGCGGCGCCATTGTCGAAAGGCGGCTGGCGAATATCGTGGCCGTGGCCGAGTCGGCCGCCACGACGAGGTGGCGCGACGCCCCGAACAGCGCAAACAGGATCACCGGCAGGAAGCCCGTGTAGAGGCCGGTGACGCCGGGCATGCCCGCGATGCGCGCATAGCCGAGCAGTTGCGGGATGTTCATGAATGCGAGCATCACACCGGCACGCGCATCCCGTAGCGCCGAGAGCCGGCTCAGCGGCAGCATGCCCTTGAACGGTTCAAACGTCAGGCGCCATCTTTTTGGTTCTTCCATTTAGCTCGATAACTCGATATCCAGAACATCAAGGCGTTGCGGGCATCAATGTCGGCCCTACACTGCGCAGCGAAGATTTCACATATGATCAACAGAGTCAAACAGTACGGTCGAGGCTCTCACTACTGCATCCGGATCGAAGGCCGGCCCGTGGCTCAGGTGCCGTTCCCTTCACAGAATTTTCCGAATTGTCGCTCAAAGCGAGCGACTTCAGAAATCAACCGCCTCAAAGCCGCACAGGAACAACGGAGATCGATCTCGTTACTTCGGCTGCCTTTTTGACTGGCGGGTCAGTTCCTGCGGCGCTTCCGCAAGGATTTCTTTGGCGAAACAGCCGTTTTACCAGACGCCCTTCATACGTTTCCCGGTGAAAACGGAGATCGCATATACGTCAAATTCCATTGGGTAAATCGGCACGCCTGCCCCGCGCTATGGAACCAGGCCCCTACTCCGATGGCTGGCGTGTGGTCCTGGTCAAAGACGCAAGCCGTTCGACTGTGAAACTGACGCGGCGATTGAGTGTCTTTCCTGCGGCGAGAACCGTCAGCCCATGCACATCCTCTCTCTGCCCGATATAGCTGTGCTCCGACTGCTCATTCACTACCTGAAACGAAAACGAGTCGTCTTCGGGATGAGCGCGGAGTTTGTAGCAGTCGGTATTTCCCACAATCGCGAGGGAAAACTGCCGCGCCGGCCATTCGACCAGAGCCTTTCCGCCCCAGCGAGTGAAGGCATGGTCGATTTTCATCGCTGGCAGACGGTGGGTCACCCCAAACTGCCAGGCGAATGGCGTGGGAACGAGTCGTGGAGCGCTGCCGGCCCCTCCTGCAATCCAGATGCCACCAGCGGGTGCACTGATGCGTGCATGCGGGTCCCGCACCAGGACAGCCTCAATATCGATTCCGCACCGTAACGGCGTACGGCCGCTATTCTCGAGTTCGACGGTTATTTCGAGCGTGGGACCGTCAAGCTCGTAGGTCTGGACCACCCGACAGCATTCCGCAACGCCGGTCCGCAGGCGAAGTGATGTCTCTGCGGCAGAGTCGACTTCCCAGTCATCCACAAGTGCCGCACTGGACACCGGAAGCGGTCTACCGGCACCCGCTGCCCACACCCCGGATGACATTGCCCGAATCTGGACGGCCTGCGCCACATCTGGAATCCGGATCACGGGCTCACATGAGAGCTCACGGGAAACCGGAAGATGGCTCTGCTTATCTGGCCGCCGAAAGACGGGCGTCCACATACCGCGGTCATTCCAGTCCATCTGTACAATTCCGCCATGCGTTCCAGCCTTGACACCGAGCCTCAGATGCGCATTGGACAGCGTCAACGTCGTTTGGCGAACCTCTCTCTCTGCTTCGCCACATTCGGGATCGCCAGGTCGACGCGCCTTCGCGAAGACCAGCTTTCGTGAATCCGCTTCCCTTGTATCGAGCACGTCCTTCTCCTCCATCAGACAGCCTGGATGGCAACCCGGGATGGTTCAGGTCGTCGTGACGCGTTCACCACCGCCGCGCCCGTCCTGCCCGCGCTGCCCGCGCTGGCCGTCATGCGACGGCTTCCCGGTTTTCCGTCCCAATCCCGCGCCACCGGTACGGCGGCGTCCGGCATGCCGCTCGATGACCCGCTGAAGCAGACAGAGACAGGATCAGACTGCGCGCTTGCTGCGGCGGAACTGGTCGAACAGCACCGCAAGCAGCAGGATGCCGCCGCGAATCAGGTACTGATAGAACGTCGGCACGTTCATGAGGCTCATGGCGTCCTGCACCGCGCCCATGATGAGCACGCCGACCAGCACGCCTGAAATCGTCGCCACGCCGCCCGTGAGCGACACGCCGCCCAGCACGCATGCCGAGATCACGCCGAGTTCGAGACCCACCGATGTCTTCGGGTCGCCGAGGCTCATACGCGAGGCCAGCATCACACCCGCAAAGCCCGTAATGAGCCCTTGCAGCACGAACACCGTGATCTTGATGCGCGTGACCGGCAGACCCGCAAGCCGCGCCGCTTCGCTATTGCCGCCCACCGCGAGCACGTTCTTGCCGAACACGGTTTTCTTCAGCAGGAAGCCGAACACCACGAAACCGATGATGTTGCTCCAGATCGGGAACGAGATGCCGAGGAACGAGCCACCGCCCAGGTCGAAGAAGCGCTCTTCCGAGATCATCACGGCGTCGCCGTTCGAGGTGAGAAACGCGAGGCCGCGCACCGCTTCCATCATCGCGAGCGTGGCGATCAGCGAATTGATCCTGAAGCGCGCGATGAGCACGCCATTCACGAGCCCCACCGCGCCGCCCGCGAGCACGCCCGCGATAATGCCGAGCAGCACGCTATGCGACTGCGTGATGACGGTCGAAGCCACCACGCCCGAGAATGCCACGATGGACGCGACGGATAGATCGACCTCGCCGAGCGCGAGCACGAACATCATCGTGACGGCAATCGAGCCGATCAGCGTGACGGAGAGCAGCAGGCCCTGAATGTTGCGGGTCGTGAGGAAGTCGGGCACCGTCGCGGAAAGCACGGCGAACAGCACCACGAACACCACCACGATGCCCGACTTGTTGATCATGTCCCACGCGCGCGCGCGCTGGGGCGTAATGGGCGCGGTGGCCTCATTGACGGTAGGGGTGCCTTGTGGCTGCATGGCTTCACTCATCTCTGGTTCATCGTTACGAATCGGCGGCGCCCTTCGGGCTTGAGCTCACGGTGCGCGCGACCGGTAAGGTAAAAACATTTATCGTGGCAGCGCCATCTTGATCAGTTCGTCAGGCGAGGCTTCGGCTTTCGGTACACTGCCGGCAATGCGGCCTTCGCGCATGACGATGATGCGGTCCGACACACCGATAACCTCGGCGAGATCGCTCGACACCATGATCACGGTCTTGCCCGCTTCCGCGAGTTCGTACAGCAGGTTGTAGATCTCGGCGCGCGCCCCCACGTCGATGCCGCGCGTGGGCTCGTCCATCAGGAACACTTCGATGCGTTCGGCGAGCCAGCGCGAAAGAATCACCTTCTGCTGGTTGCCTCCCGAGAGCGTGCCGATGGCAGTGTCGCCGTTGCGCGTCTTGATCGCGAGTTTCCTGATGTAGTCCTGTGTAAGCGCGCGTTCGCGCTTCGCATCCAGCAGGAAACGCGCGGGACTGAAATGGCGGCGCGCGCTGATATTGAGGTTGTCGGCCACCGAGGCGATTGCCACGATGCCTTCCTGCTTGCGGTCCTCGGGGCATAGCGCGAGACCCGCGCGCACGGCGTCGCGCGGGCTCGCGAAATTCACGCGCTTGCCGTCCAGTTCGACATAACCCGCACTTGAGCGCGTCGCGCCGTAAATCAGCTTCATGAGTTCCGACCGACCCGCGCCTACCAGCCCGAAGAAGCCGACGATCTCACCGCGCCGCGCCCGGAACGACACGGGTTCGGCGAGGCCCGGTCCGAGCAGCCCTTTCGCTTCGAGCAGCACGGGACCGGCTTCGCGCGCGCGATAGCCATACACGTCCTCGATCGAGCGACCCACCATCGCTGCAATCAGGCGGTTGCGGTCGAGGTCGGCCACCGAATCGAAGGTTTCGATACGCTTACCGTCGCGGAACACCGTCACGCGGTCGCAAAGCTCATAGACTTCGTCCATGCGATGCGTGACATAAATGATTGCGCGACCATCGGCGCGCAGTGCGTTGATGATGCGAAAGAGGTTCTCGGTCTCGCGTGCCGAAAGCGAGCTCGTCGGTTCGTCGAAGGCGATCACGCGCGCGTCGCGCATCAGCGCCTTGCCGATCTCGATCATCTGACGCTGGCCAATGGAGAGATTCTTCACAGGCGTGCGCGGATCGATACGCTCGCCCAGCCGCTGCAATTCGTCCGTCGCGCGTTTGACGAGCGTCTGCTCGTCGAGCACGCCGAGGCGGTTGGGCAACTGTCCGAGCATCAGGTTGTCCGCCACGGTCAGCTCGGGCACGAGATGCAGTTCCTGATAGATGATCGCGATGCCTGCGTCGAGCGCCGCTCGCGTGGTCGTGAAGCGCTGCTCCACGCCGTTCAGGCTCAACGTGCCGGCCTGCGGCTGGTTCACGCCCGAGAGCACCTTGAGCAGCGTGGACTTGCCCGCGCCATTCTCGCCCATCAGGCCGTGCACCTCGCCCGCGCGCACGTCGAGCGCGACGCGGTCGAGCGCCTTCACGCCCGGGAAGCTCACGGTGATGCCGTCGAGCTCCAGATACGCGCGCTGCCCCTGTCGAGCCCCCGCGTGGTGCGTACCTGCGGCGTTCGTCGCATCTGCATGTGTCATGGTTTCAGTCATTGCATCCCTGCCCTTGCCGTCGCCTCCGTATTGCTACGGGATCCTTAGATACCAAGTTCGCTGCGCACAGCCGTCCAGTTGTCGCGTGTCATCAGCTTGCCGGTGGTCTGCGTGTCGGCGGGCGGCTGCTTGCCGGTGTGGATCCAGTCGACAAGATTCTGCGCGCTGTCCTTGCCGTGGTTCGTCGAGCTCACGGCGATCGTGCCGTAAAAGCCGGTGGGCTCCTTCTTCTGGAATTCGGCGAACGCTTCGCCCGCGCCATTGATGCCCACGCCGATGACATCGGCGGCTGGAATGTGCAGCTGTTCCGTTGCGCGCACCGCACCCAGCACGCTTTCCTCGTTGAGTGCGAATACCACCCACTTCTTGATGTTCGGATGCTGTGCGAGCACCGGGGAGGCCGCATTGAAACCGCCTTCGTCGTCAGTGGTCTTTTGCGGGGCATCGAAGATGTTTTCCTTCTTGAAGCCGCCGGCCAGCAGCGTTTGGGTTGCGCCGTCGGTGCGCAACTTCGCCGTGGGCAGTTCATAGTCGGTGATACGCAGCGCGCCCACTTCCTCCGGCTTCCAGCCCCGCTTCTTTATCTCGTCGCTGATCGCCTGTCCCACCTGGTTGCCGATCTTGAAAGCCGACATGCCCAGATGCGGCACACCCGCGAGCGGCTTGCCCGACGAGTCGACCAGTTGATCGTCCACCGTCACGAACTTCATGTTGTAACGTTTGGCGCGCGCCTGAATGGCCGGTCCAAGACGCACGTCGGGTGCGCAGATCACGAAGCCCTGCGCGCCTTGCGCACCGAGATTGTCGATTGCGGCCAGCACCTTTTCACCGTCCGGCGTGCCGATGTTCACCACCGAGAAGTTCTCCTTCTGGCCGAGCGCCGTGGCAGCCTTCTGCTCGTTGATGAACCACGCCTGCTCGGGCATCTTCACAAGAAATCCGATCTTGGTGGGCGAGTCGGCGTGTGCCGCCATACTCATGCCGAGCGGCGCGACGCACAGGGCCGCGAACACGGCGCGAAGGGTGAACCGGCGGATGTTGCTGGTCATGCTATGTCTCCTCTGATGACGCTTTTGCGTGGGGTGAAACAGTGACTCTCGGTGACGGAATGCTCAATGGCCAAACGCCTCGACTTCGATATGGCGCCCGAGCAGGAATGCGTCGGCCACAAGGCGCAGCGGGCGCACGTCCACGTCGTCGGCGCCATGCGCGATCAACCAGTGAAAGCGCTCGTAGAGCGCCGAATATTCCCGTTCGGCGCCCAGTTCGACCGGCTCGCCCGCGATGGCGAGGCGCTTGCCGCCTTCGGAGATCGAGAGTAGGCCCTCGGTGGTCTCCACGTCGATTTCCCATTGCTCGACCGGGCTGTGGCGCCAGTCGAATTCGGCACGCACCGGCACGCCGTCGGTGTCGATGCACTCGAGTTCGGCGGCGATGGGCGTCGAACAGTCGGACGGTACATGCAGCGCCGCGCTGCGCAGCAGCACCTCGCGCGGCAGAATGCGCGTGACGATCGACAGCGCGTTGATGCCCGGATCGAACACGCCGAGGCCGCCCGGTTCCCAGATCCATTGCTGGCCCGGATGCCAGCGGCGCACATCTTCCTTCCACCGCACGTGCACGGCGCGGATCGTGCGCCCGGCCAGCCACGCGCGCGCCGGTTCGACGGCGCTCGCGCAGCGCGAATGCCATGTGGCGAACAGCGTGCGCTTGTGCTGCTTCGCGAGTTCGCGCAGTGCTTCCACTTCGCTCACGCTCGCGCCCGGCGGCTTTTCGAGCATCACGTGCTTGCCCGCTTCCAGCGCGGCGCGCGCCTGCTCGTAGCGCACCTGCGGCGGCGCGCACAGCGACACGGCGTCGAGGTCGCGCTCGGCGGCCAGCAGCGCGCCGATATCGGCGTAATTGCGCACGCTGTCCACCTGCGCGTTGCGACTCGCGGCGGCCACGAACTCGAAGCCCGCGTTACCCGCGATGGCGGGCAGATGCTGGTCGCGCGCGATCTTGCCCACGCCCACGATACCCAGCCTGTACGACGCATTCATACCGATCTCCAAATGTTATTTCGCACCGCGAATCTATTGGTCACTTGCCCCAGCGCAGCACCAGTGGATCGAGACGGCGCGCGATATCGACCAGCTCCTTGCGTGTCTCCGGATGCATCGCGGGCAGCGGATGGCGCGGCAGCTCGCAGTCGATCACGCCGCCCTCCTTCATCAGCGCCTTGCAGGCGAGCAGGCCCGCCTGGCGGTTTTCGTGATTGATGAGCGGCAGCCACTTCTGGTAGAGCGTGAAGGCGTCGTCGAGACGGCCTTCCCGGTGCGCCACGATAATCGGGCGAATGCCGTCCGGATATCCGCCGCCCGTCATCGCGCCGGTCGCGCCCGCGTTCAGGTCGGCCAGCAGCGTGATGCCTTCCTCGCCGTCCCACGGACCCTCGACCGCTTCGCCGCCAAGGCGGATCACCTCACGCAGCTTGTTGGCCGCGCCTGGCGTTTCAATCTTGAAGTACGAGACCTGCTCGATCTCGCGCGCCATGCGCGCGAGGAACGGCGCGGACAGCACCGTGCCACTCGCGGGCGCGTCCTGAATCATGATGGGAATATCGATGGCGTCCGAGACGCCCTGGTAGAACGCGTGGATCTGCTGCTCGGGCACGCGCAACGTCGCGCCGTGATACGGCGGCATCACCATCACCATCGCCGCGCCCAGCGCCTGCGCGCGCTTGCTGCGCGCCGCGCACGCGATCGTGCCATAGTGCGTGGTCGTCACGATCACGGGCACGCGGCCCGCCACATGTTCGAGCACGGTGTGCGTGATGACTTCGCGCTCGTCGTCGGTGACCGAGAACTGCTCGGAGAAGTTCGCCAGAATGCACAGGCCGTCCGAGCCCGCGTCGATCATGAAATCGACGGCGCGCTTCTGGCTCGCCAGATCCAGTTCGCCAGTTTCGGTGAAGGTGGTCGGCACGACGGGAAAAATACCCGTGTAACGGGGCGTACGGCTTGTAGTCATGACGTCTCCTTGATTCTTTTTGGCGGCGGTGCGCTTCAGGCGCTCTCGGGCTTACCCGCGAAACGCCGCTTCACGTGCAGCGGATTCGCGTCGCGCAACGCGTCGGGCAACCAGCTATCGGCGAGATTCTGGTAGCAGACCGGGCGCACGAAACGCCCGATCGCCGCCGTGCCCACCGAGGTGCTGCGGCCATCCGAGGTGGACGGGAACGGGCCGCCGTGCACCATCGCATCGCAAACCTCGACACCCGTTGGGAACCCGTTCGCCAGCAGACGGCCCGCCTTGCGCTCGATGAGCGGCAGGAGCGCGCGCACGAGATCGCCGTCGGCGGCGTCCGCGTGCAGCGTGATCGTCAACTGGCCTTCGATATGGCGCAGCACGCGGCGCAGTTCTGCTTCGTCCGCGCATTCGACCAGCACGCTGCTCGGGCCGAACACTTCTTCGCCGAGCGATGCGTCGGCCAGCAGATCGCTTGCGCTCACGCGCAGCAGCGCCGCCTGCGCGCGGCCGGGTGCCGCCGCGCCGCGTGCGAGCGTCGTGACCTTCGGATGCTCGACGAGACGGCCGATGCCGTGCTCATACGCGCGCAGAATGCCCGGCGTGAGCATCACGCCCGCCGCCGCCGCGCTGAATTCACGCGCGGCGTTCGTGGCGAAGGCCTCGAAGTCCGCGCCCGCGAGGCCGAGCATCAGGCCCGGATTGGTGCAGAACTGGCCGCAGCCGAGCGTCGTCGATGCCGCGTATTCACGCGCGAGCGTCTCGCCGCGCGCGGCGAGCTCGCCCGGCAGCAGCAGGTTCGGATTCACGCTGCTCATTTCGGCGTAGACGGGGATCGGCTCGGTACGCGCCGCCGCCAGCTTCGCGAGCGCAAGACCGCCCGCGCGCGAGCCGGTAAAGCCGACCGCACGGATCGCCGGATGCTGCACGAGCGCGCTGCCCACTTCGTGGCCCGCGTCGAACAGCAGCGAAAACACGCCTTCGGGCAGGCCCGCCGCCGCGACCGCCTGCTGGATCGCGCGGCCGACGAGTTCCGAGGTGCCCGGATGCGCCGGATGCGCCTTCACGACCACGGGACAGCCCGCGGCCAGCGCCGACGCCGTGTCGCCGCCCGCCACCGAAAACGCCAGCGGGAAATTGCTCGCGCCGAACACCGCGACCGGGCCGACGCCGATACGCCAGAAACGCAGGTCGGTGCGCGGCGGCTGACGTTCGGGCAGCGCCGGTTCGATCCGCACGTCGAGCGCATCGCCGCTGCGCACGAGCGTGGCGAACATGCGCAATTGATTCGCGGTGCGTGCGCGTTCGCCTTCGAGGCGCGCGCGCGGCAGGCCGCTTTCGGCCATTGCGCGTTCGATCAGTTGTTCGCCGAGCGCTTCGATGCGCGCGGCGCAATCGTCGAGGAATTGCGCGCGTTTTTCAGCAGGCAACGTGCGGTAGGGGTCGAAGGCGGCGTCCGCGAGTACGCAGGCCTGTTCGACATCGCCTCGCAGCGCGCCGTGGAAAACCGGTTGCGCGATGGGCGTGTTGCTCGCGGCGTCGATCGCCTGGAACGCCGCGCCTTCGCCGCGCTTCGCGCGCGCGCCGATCAGCAGCTCGCCGGTGAGAGTCGTCGTCATGATGGCAGTCCTTGCGCGTGCGTCAGTGCGAGTGGCGCGGCACGGCCGAGCCGCGTTTGCCCACGAGGAAGTCGAGATCGCAGCCTTCGTCGGCCTGCAGGACGTGATTGACATAGAGGCGCGCATAGCCGCCCTTGCCCAGCTGCTCGGCGACGCCCGGCGCGGCGGCCGGATCGACATCGCTCAGACGGCGCTGCAGTTCCTCGTCGCCGATGTCCAGATGCAGACGGCCGTTCTCGCAGTCGAGCTCGATCCAGTCGCCGTTGCGCACCGCCGCGAGCGGGCCGCCCGCCGCCGCTTCCGGCGCGACGTGCAGCACCACCGTGCCGTAAGCCGTGCCGCTCATGCGCGCGTCCGAGATGCGCACCATGTCCTTCACGCCCTGGCGCAGCAGCTTGGGCGGCAGGCCCATGTTGCCCACTTCGGCCATGCCCGGATAACCCTTCGGGCCGCAATTCTTCATGACGAGGATCGAGTCCTTGTCGACGTCGAGCGATTCGTCGGCGATGGTCGCCTTGTAGTGATCGAAATTCTCGAACACGACGGCGCGGCCGCGATGCTTGAGCAGTTCGGGCGTCGCCGCCGACGGCTTCAGCACGGCGCCGCGCGGCGCGAGATTGCCGCGCAGGATGCAGATGCCGCCGTCCGCGATCAGCGGATTGTCGATCTGGCGGATCACTTCGTCGTTGTAGTTCGGCGCTTCGCGCACGTTGTCCCAGATGGACTTGCCGTTCACGGTGAGCGCATCCGGATGCGGCAGCAGGTTCGCTTCGCCCAGACGGCGCAGCACCGCCGGCAGACCGCCCGCGTAATAGAACTCTTCCATCAGGAAGCGGCCCGAGGGCTGCAGGTCGACGATGGTGGGCGTGTCGCGGCCGATGCGCTGCCAGTCTTCCAGTTCGAGCGGCACGCCGATGCGGCCCGCGATCGCCTTCAGGTGGATCACCGCGTTGGTCGAGCCGCCGATGGCCGCGTTCGTGCGGATCGCGTTTTCGAACGCTTCGCGCGTCAGCACCTTCGAGAGCTTCAGGTCTTCGAGCGCCATCTGCACGATGCGGATGCCCGACATGTGCGCGAGCACGTAGCGGCGCGCGTCCACGGCGGGAATCGCGGCGTTGTGCGGCAGCGAGACGCCCAGCGACTCGGCCATGCAGGCCATCGTCGAGGCCGTGCCCATCGTGTTGCAGGTGCCCGCCGAGCGCGACATGCCCGCTTCGGCCGAGAGGAAATGATGCAGGTCGATCTCGCCCGCCTTGAGCGATTCGTGCAGACGCCACACGGCCGTGCCCGAACCGATGTCCTTGCCTTCGAGCTTGCCGTTGAGCATCGGGCCGCCCGTCACGACGATGGCGGGCACGTCCACGCTCGCCGCGCCCATCAGCAGCGCGGGCGTGGTCTTGTCGCAGCCGCACAGCAGCACGACGGCGTCGATCGGATTGCCTCGGACCGCTTCCTCGACGTCCATCGAGGCGAGATTGCGCGTGAGCATCGCCGAGGGACGCAGGTTCGATTCGCCGTTCGAGAACACCGGGAACTCGACCGGGAAGCCGCCCGCCTCATAGATGCCGCGCTTGACGTGTTCCGCGAGCAGGCGGAAGTGCGCGTTGCAGGGCGTCAGTTCCGACCAGGTATTGCAGATGCCGATGATCGGCCGGCCATCGAATTCGTGATCGGGAATGCCCTGATTCTTCATCCAGCTTCGATACATGAAGCCGTTCTTGTCCATGGTGCCGAACCACTCTCGGGAGCGCAGTTTAAGTTTGGTATCCGACATTGCCAGTCTTCAGGTGAGTTAAGTTTCCGTGCAGTCTATGGACAAACCTGATAACCTTCCAATGAAATATTAACTGCATCCCATACACATTTTCGTATTGGTATAAATACCGATCCGCGCCATGCTGGACACGACTCCCGGATACCTCCGCACACGTCTGAGAACCAGGCAGCTTTTGCTCGCCGTAGCCCTCGCTGAGGAGGGCAACATTCACCGCGCCGCGGCGACGCTCAACATGACACAACCCGCAGCATCCAAGATGCTGCGCGAGCTGGAGGAAATGCTGGAGGTGATCCTTTTCGAACGTCTGCCGCGCGGTGTGCGGCCTACGCTCTACGGTGATGCATTGGTCCGCCACGCACGCACTGTGCTCGGCAGCCTGGATCAGGCGCAGGAAGAGCTGATTGCACTGAAGGCAGGCCGGCTCGGCCATGTGGCGGTGGGGGCGATCACCTCCCCGGGCGTCCGTGTGCTGCCAGCGGCCATTTCCGCCGTCAAACGCATGCATGCGAACGTACGCATCACGGTCGAAATCGACACGAGCAATGCGCTAATCGAGCAGCTGGCGCAGGACAAGCTCGATGTAGTAGTCGGACGGCTGTCGGCAGAGCACGACACGCTGCAGTTGCGCTACGAACCCCTGGCCGGTGAACCAGTCAAGGCGGTCGTGCGGCGGGGGCACCCCCTTCTGGAGAAGGGCGAGATCGTGCTGCCCGAAGTCCAGCGCAGCGCGTGGATCGTACCCCCGGCGGGCAGCGTACTGCGTCACCGGTTCGAACTCATGTTCCAACGCGCAAGCCTTGCGCCGCCCTCCAACGTGGTGGAAACAGCGGCACTTCTCTTCATCACGCGTGCGGTTGAGAAAAGCGACATGATTGCCGTCCTTGCCGAAGACGTCGCGCATTACTATGCAGAGCACGGGCTGGTCGAGATCCTGCCTCTGGCAATGGAATGCAAAATGGACGATTTCGGCCTGATTACACCCACCGAAAAACGCCTTTCGCCTGCTGCAGAGCTGATGATCGACGCGCTTCGCACCGCCAGTCTCGAAACCTACAATCGGCCGATCACGGCTTGAAACAGGAGCGTCTGGCGGCGCACATCAGTCTGTCCACCGGCCACGGATCTTCAGCTACGTTTCATCGACACGCCACGAGGCCCGTCGGCGTAACGAAACGGTTCCAGCGTTTGACGAATTCCGGTGCGGAGCGTCTCACCCAGCGCAGGCCACACGCGTGCCCGCCTGATGACCGGGATTTCCCCAGGCTGACTCGAGGCGCTTTCCGGCATTAAATAAATCAACTTGATTTATTTAGTAGCCAGTGAGCCAAACAGGCCGCAGGCAATCACCGGAGGAAACGCGTGAGAAGTCCGCATGTAGGCCAGGGCAGCAACTCGGCCAATGTCCGCCGCTTCAATGAGCGCCTGCTGCTGCAGGCCCTTCGGCGTGCCGGCGAGGCCTCGAAGGCCGATCTCGCCCGCCTTGCGAATCTCACCAGCACGGCCGTGGGCAGCATCATCACCTCGCTCACGGAAAGTGGTCTGATCGAGATGAGCGGGCGGCGTCTGGACGGCGGGCGCGGCCAGCCCGCCTCGCTTCTGCGCCTTTCGCCGCGCGGCGCGTTCGCAATCGGCGTACGCCTCGACCGGACCAACATCGAAACCGTGCTCGTGGACTTTGCGGGCCGGATGATCGAGCGCCGCTCGCACGACATGCTGCTGCCGCAGCCAGCCGTGGCGCAGGAAATCGTCCAGCGGGATATCCGCGAACTCTCAGGCTTGCTCAGCAAAGCCGAGCGCAGTCGTCTCGCAGGCATTGGCGTTGCGCAACCGTACAACCTCGACAGCTGGCTGAGCGAGCTGGGCCTGTCCGCCGAAGCGTTCCGCGCGTGGAGCGGCGTCGATTTCGCGGGCGAGCTGGGCGCGGCCCTTGGGCTCCCCGTGTTCAGTGAGAACGACGGCAACGCCGCCGCCATCGCCGAGATTTTCTACGGCTGCGGGCGCCAGCGTGGCGACTTCCTTTATATCTTTCTCGGCGCGGCCATCGGCGGCGGCATCGCCATCGACGGCGACTGCGTGCGCGGCCTCACCGGCAACGCCGGCGACTTCGCCGTGATGCCAGTGCCGCCGAGCGCCCTGCCTTCGGCGCACAAGCCTTCGGCCAAATGGGACATCCTGCTTTCGCGCGCCTCGCTCATCGCACTGCGCCGCCACCTGCAGTACCACGGCGAGCAAGTGGATAACCGCGCCGATCTCGAAGCGTGCATCGCGCGCGGCCATCCGGCCGTCGAAGAATGGCTCGACGACTGCATCGACGCGCTCGCCCCCGCGCTGCGCTCCGCGCTGTGCGTGCTCGACGTGCCGGCCGTGGTGCTCGACGCCGACGTGGACGCCGGACTCATCGACACACTTATGCAGCGCCTGCGCGTGGCCGTCGCGGCCACCGCGCCCGAGGCGCGCGGCACGCCCACGCTGGTGCGCGGCACCTTCGGCCCCGACGCCGGGGCACTGGGCGCCGCCACGCTTCCCATGTTCTTCAACTTTTCGCCACGTGCAGGCATCCTGATGGGCGCCGGCGCACAAGCTAACGTACAAGCGCAGGAGGAGAGCCATGTCGCGCTCTGAATCGACGCCCCCGCTGCTGGAAATGCGGGGCATCAGCAAGACGTTTCCCGGTGTGCGCGCGCTCGACAAGGTGCGCCTCTCGGTCTGGCCCGGCGAGGTGCACTCGTTGATGGGCGAGAACGGCGCGGGCAAATCCACGCTCATGAAGATTCTCTCAGGCGCCTATCAGGCGGATGCCGGCGGCGAGATCGTGATCGATGGCAAGACGGTCGTAATCGACGGCCCGCTCGCCGCGCGCGAACTGGGCGTGGCCGTCATCTACCAGGAACTGAGCCTCGCGCCGAATCTTTCAGTTGCCGAAAACGTTCACGCGGGCCGCGAGTTGCGCCGTGGCGGCCGCCGCTTCGGCCTGGTCGACCGCGGCGCCATGGAGCGCGGCTGCGAAGACGTGCTCAAGCGTCTGGGTGCCACCTTCGGCCCCGCGACGCTGGTGGGTTCGCTCTCGATCGCCGAGCGCCAGCTCGTGGAAATCGCACGCGCCGTGCATAGCGACGCACGCATCATCGTGATGGACGAGCCCACTACGCCGCTCTCCTCGCGCGAGACCGAGCGCCTTTTCAAGCTCATCCGCCAGCTGCGCGCGGACGGACTCGCGATCATCTACATCAGCCACCGCATGGCCGAGATCTACGAGCTCTCCGACCGCGTTTCCGTGCTGCGTGACGGCACCTACGTGGGCACGCTGATACGTGACGAGCTCAATGCCGAAAGCCTCGTGAGCATGATGGTGGGCCGCGATATTTCCGGCTTCTACAAGAAAAAGCACGCGCCCTACGATCCGGGGCACGTCGTGCTCACCGTGCGCGACGTCGCCGACCACAACCGCGTGCGCGGCTGCAGCCTCGACCTGCATTCGGGCGAAGTGCTCGGCATTGCGGGCCTCGTGGGCGCGGGCCGCACGGAGCTTGCGCGGCTGATTTACGGTGCCGAGCAGCGCGTGCGCGGCGAGATCGCCATCGACGGCCGCAAGCTCCATCTACACGGGCCGCGCGACGCCATCGAATCGGGCCTCGTCTATCTGACCGAAGACCGCAAGCATCAGGGCCTCTTTCTCGACATGAGCGTGCGCGACAACATCAACGTGGCCGTGGCCGGACGCGACGCGCGTTTCGGCGTGCTCGACCTCGCGCGCGGCGCGTCCCGCGCGAACGATTCGATCCGCTCGCTTTCGATTCGCGTGCCGAACTCCCGCGTGACCGTAGGCGCGCTCTCGGGCGGCAATCAGCAAAAGGTGCTGCTCTCGCGCCTGCTGGAGACGAAGCCGCGCGTGCTGATCCTCGACGAGCCGACGCGTGGCGTGGACATCGGCGCGAAGTCAGAGATCTACCGCATCATCAACGACCTCGCCAAAACCGGCGTCGGCATCATCGTGATTTCGAGCGAACTGCCCGAGATCATCGGCGTGGCCGACCGCGTGCTCGTCATGCGCGAAGGCGTATTCGCCGGAGAACTGGGCGGCTACACCGGCAAGGCCATCACGCAGGAAGCCATCATCGAACTCGCTACCGGCTCGCAAGGCGCGCTGGACGAGGCCGCCTGATTCCGACGCCCCCGATTGACGCGTCCGTCGAAGAGATATTGAGGAGCATGACACCATGAAGAACATTCTTCCCCGCCATGGCGTTGCGCCATCGCCCGCCCAGCCCGCGCAACCCGTTCAGGCCACGCGTCCCGGTACGGCCGTCGACGGCCGTCGCGCCCGCATGAAATCCCTCATGCGCACGGCGGGCATGCTGCCCGTGCTCGTACTGCTGTGCATCGGCTTCGGATTCCTGACCGATGGCTTCGCCACGCTGCAGAATCTCTCAATCGTCACGCAGCAGGCATCAATCAACATCGTACTCGCCGCCGGCATGACCTTCGTGATTCTCACGGGCGGCATCGACCTTTCAGTAGGTTCGATTCTCGCTGCATCGGCGGTCGCGGCCATGCTCTGCTCGACAATCGGGGGCTGGGGCTGGCTCGGCATCCCCGCCGCGCTCGGCGTGGGCCTTGGATTCGGCGTCATCAACGGCTCGCTGATCTCGCTCCTGCGCCTGCCGCCCTTCATCGTGACGCTCGGCTCGCTCACGGCGGTACGCGGCATCGCGCGCCTGATGGGCCACGACACCACCATCTTCAACCCCCAACTGTCGTTCGCCTTCATCGGGAACGGCACGGTGTTCGGCGTGCCCTGGCTCGTGATCATCGCGCTCGTGGTGGTAGGCATCTCGTGGTTCGTGCTGCGCCGCACGGTGCTCGGCCTGCACATCTACTCGGTGGGCGGCAACCCGGAAGCGGCACGCCTCTCGGGCATCAAGGTCTGGGGCATCGAGATGTTCGTCTACGCCGTCTCGGGTCTGCTCGCCGGCCTGGGCGCGGTGATGTCGGCCGCACGCCTCTACGCCGCGAACGGCCTGCAGCTCGGCCAGTCGTACGAACTCGACGCCATCGCCGCAGTGATTCTGGGCGGCACGAGCTTCGTGGGCGGCGTGGGCTCGATCATCGGCACGCTGATCGGCGCGCTCATCATCGCAGTGCTCTCGAACGGCCTCGTGCTGCTGGGCGTCTCGGACATCTGGCAATACATCATCAAGGGCCTCGTGATCGTCGGCGCCGTGGCACTCGACCGCTATCGCCAGCGCGGCTCGGCACGTACCTGATGCGCCTCACGAACTCATATCAGGAACCTCAGACGTCATATTCGAAAGCGGGCGCAAGCGGCCCTCCCGCACCCGCGGTACACGACACACACCAACTGGCCCCCTCTGGAGACATACTCATGTTCAAGAAGAAAGCTGCCTTCGCTGTTCGTGCCGCTGCCGCACTCGCGCTCGGCTTCGCCCTGCAAGGCGCACATGCCGCCGACAAGCAACTGAAGTCGATCGGCATCACCGTTGGTTCGCTTGGCAATCCTTACTTCGTGACCATCGTGAAAGGCGCGGAAGCGAAGGCCAGGCAGATCAACCCGAACGCGAAAGTCACGGCCGTGTCCGCCGACTACGACCTGAACAAGCAGTTTACGCAGATCGACAACTTCATCTCGGCGCACGTCGACATGATCCTGCTGAACGCCTCCGATCCGAAAGCGATCGAGCCGGCTGTACGCAAGGCGCGCGCCGCGGGCATCGCGGTGGTGGCCGTGGACGTGGCCGCGGCCGGCGCCAACGCCACCGTGCAGACCGACAACGTTAAGGCAGGCGAGATCTCGTGCGAGTACCTCTCGAAGAAGATCAACGGCAAGGGTAATGTGATCATCGAGAACGGCCCGCAGGTTTCCGCCGTGATCGACCGAGTGAACGGCTGCAAGCAGGTGCTCGCGAAGTCGCCTGGCATCAAGATCCTCTCCGACGACCAGGACGGCAAGGGCTCGCGTGAAGGCGGCATGAACGCCATGCAGGGCTATCTCACGCGCTTCCCGCAACTCGCCGGCGTGTTTACGATCAACGACCCGCAGGCCGTAGGCAGCGACCTGGCCGCGAAACAACTGCATCGCAGCAACATCGTGATCACGTCGGTGGACGGCGCACCCGACATCGAAACGGCGCTGAAGAGCGACACGCTGGTGCAGGCCTCGGCAAGCCAGGATCCGTGGAAGATGGCGCAAACGGCCGTACAGGTCGGCTACGACATCATGAACGGCAAGAATCCCGCCAATCCGATGATCGAGATGGCGCCCCAGCTCATCACGCGCGACAACGTCAGCAGCTACAAGGGCTGGTCGTCGCCGCACTGAGCGGCTTTAATCGGCATTGCCCCTGTAAGGGTCAAGGGGCAAGCCGCTACTTATATGCAAGGTAGTTCTTATTTCTTAAGACTGGAATAACTCAGCCGGACGAATGGGGTGTGCGTAGCGTGCCCCCTATCCGTCCTTTCACGACGTGCTGCACTTTAATACCGCTTGACTGCATGCGGGCGCACGCAATGATTGTGTCGCGTTAAAGGAAGATGGGATGAGCAAACTCCCAGGATGACGAGGACGACTTACGTCGCGAAGGAATAGAATTGCGCGGCAGCAGTTGCAGCTGACGCCATCGTCACACATCTGCCCTTGCGGATCATGTACGCGATTTCGATGCCGGACAGGATGTTGCGCGCGCAGCGGAAATCCTTGAAGCCCATCATCAGTCTGATGATGGGCTTGATGGCGCGGTGGTCCTGCTCGACAATGTTGTTCACATAATTGTTCTGGCGGACCTTGATCGGCGTTGGCCGCCCAGCATTGAGCGCTTCGAGGGCGGCCAGATGCGCGCCGCTCCTGTCCACCGGGCGCTTGCGACGGAGGCCGTGTGAAAACGCCGGCCAGACGCTACTTACGAAAAACTCGACCCATCAGATCGCGCTGTGTTGGCCTGGCAGCGACTCGGGAGGGCGGGGTCCATTCCATCTCGGTCAGTCGGCACCTTCGCATCCCGCTCGGTGATCACCTGCTCACGTCTGCGTTCCTGGATGGGGTCGTTGCCGCTATCGATCTGGTTGCGCATCGCCAGCGCGCGGTCGGTAAGCATGGGCATAGGGTATTTCCCCTGGATTTTGACCCACCATCCAGCCCACCACTGGACACTTGGCAGCAGTCGGACCACAATGGATCAAGCCAGTCGAAACATATTGACAACATGTTGATTACACAGTGGAATTCGTAAAAGCTTGCGGGCCACACTGGATGAATCTGTACAACAATGGATCGACAAATGGATTTCACTCCCGAAGCCATCCGAACCATCGCTCTCGTCGGCCACGCTGGCTGCGGCAAGACATCGCTCGCGGAAGCGCTGCTGTACCAGGGCGGCACGTTACGGGCAGCAGGCAGTGTGGATCGCGGCACGTCCCTGTGCGATTTCGATCCCCTCGAACGCAAGTATCACCACTCGCTCAGTTCCTCCATCGCTCACCTGAATTACCGCGACACGCGCATTTATCTCGTCGACACGCCGGGCTATCCCGACTTTGCGGGGTTATCGATCGGCGCGCTGCCCGCGGTCGAAACCGCCGCCATCGTGATCAATGCGCGCACCGGCATCGAAATGACGACGCGCCGGATGATGTCGTATGCGCAGGACCGCAAGCTGTGCCGGATGATCGTCGTCAATGGCATCGACGGCGAAAAGGTCGATCTGCCCGGACTGCTCGCGCAAATCCAGGAGATGTTCGGCAAGAACTGCCTGCCCATCAATCTGCCCGCGCATGGCGGACAAGACGTGGTGGACTGCTTCTTTAACCCGGCAGGCGAAGCCGATTTTCTTTCCGTGGAGTCCGCGCACAACGCGCTCGTCGATCAGGTGATCGAACTGGACCCCGCGCTCATGGAGCTGTACCTGGAGCAAGGCGAAGCGATTCGCCCGGAGCAACTGCACGAGCCTTTCGAGCGCGCATTGCGTGAGGGCCACCTGGTGCCGGTCTGCTTCACTTCCGCCGCAACGGGCGCGGGCATTGCGCCATTGCTCGATGTTTTCGTCAACCTTTTGCCGAATGTCACCGAGGGTAATCCGCCGCTTTTCTATCGCGAGGCGGGCGGCAAAATAGAACCTGTGCATGCGGAACCGGCGGCCGATAAACACGTGCTCGCGCACGTGTTCAAGATCGTGATGGATCCGTATATCGGCAGAATGGCCGTGTTTCGCATCCATCAGGGCACGGTCGTACGCGACAGCCAGCTCTATATCGGCGATGGCCGCCAGCCGTTCAAGGTCACGCATCTGCTGACGTTGCAGGGCAAGGAGCATGCGGAGATCCAGCGCGCGGGCCCCGGCAATCTCTGCGCGGTATCGAAGGCCGAGGACATCGGCTTTGACGCCGTGCTGCACGACGCGCCCGAAGACGGCAACATCCACCTCACGCCGCTCAAGTTCCCCACGCCGATCTACGGTCTTGCGATCGAGGCGGCGCGCCGCGGCAACGAACAGCGCCTGTGGGAAATCCTGCAAAAGCTCGCCGCCGAAGATCCCTGCCTGTTGATCGAACACCCGGCAGGCACCAACGAAACAGTCGTGCGCGGACTCGGCGAACTGCATCTGCGCTACATGCTCGAACGGCTGACCGAGCAGTACAAGCTCGAGGTCACGACAAGGCCGCCGACAATCGCGTGGCGCGAAACCATTGGCGGCAAGGCGGAGGGACATTGCAGGCACAAGAAGCAGACGGGCGGCGCCGGACAGTTCGGTGAAGTCATGCTGCGCGTGGAGCCGCTGCCGCGCGGCGCGGGGTTCGAGTTCGTCGATGCCGTCAAGGGCGGCGCCATTCCTTCGCAGTTCATTCCCGCCGTGGAAAAAGGCATTTTGCAGATCATCGAGAACGGACCGCTGGCAGGCTTTCCGATGCAGGACGTGCGCGTGACCGTATTCGACGGCAAGAGCCATCCGGTCGATTCGAAGGAAGTGGCGTTCGTTACGGCGGGCCGCAAGGCGTTTATCGATGCCGTGCTCAAGGCGCAGCCGATCGTGCTCGAACCGATTGTCGACATCGAGGTGATGACGCCGGAAGCGGCGATGGGCGACATCATCGGCGATCTGTCGTCGCGTCGCGGACAAGTCAATGGCACGCGCGCGCTGGGCGGCAATGCGATGGTGATTGCGGGCAAGGTTCCGCTTGCCGAACTCGACGATTACCAGTCGCGTCTGAATGCACTGGCGGGCGGGCACGGCAACTACAGCATCCAGTTGAGCCACTACGATGTGGTGCCGTCAAACCAGCAGGAAAAACTGGCGGCACAACACAAGGCGCGCCAGGTTCCTGACGAGTAGGACCGAAACGGTTTCGCACGCATCTTTCTTGCGCGGTCTGCGATCAGGCAAGTCGTGACGCGAAATGGTGCGACGCTATATGTAGCGCACGCGCCGGTCAGCGCTCGCCGCGCCGGTCGTCCTCGCGCGCATGAAACACCGGCAAACGCCAGCCGAAATAGAGTGACGCGAGGCGCAGCAGCACGCAGGCAACGACTGCTATCCAGGCGGTCCAGCTCGACGACCATCCGGCCTCGGTCAGCCCCACTTCGAGCGTCGCGCCGAGCAGCGCCGCCGAAGCGTAAATCTCGCGCTCCAGAATGGCGGGCACGCGCGAGAGCATCATGTCGCGCAATACGCCGCCGCCAACTGCGCTCACCATCCCCATCAGAATCGCGAGTTCGGCGCTGTGGCTATACGAAAGCGCTTTTTCGGCGCCGGTGACGGCAAAGAGCCCGAGGCCGATCGCATCGAAGAAGAGCACGGAGTGACGCAGGCGGCGCACCGGACCATAAGCGACGATGGCGACCGCGGACGCGGCCAGCGACACGGCGAGATAGCGCCAGTTCGACAACCCGGCAGGCGGCACGGCGCCGATGCAGATGTCGCGGACGATGCCGCCGCCGCAGGCGACCATGAACGTGACGGTCGCGATGCCGAACAGGTCGAGCCGCTTTTGGCGGGCAGCGACGGCGCCGCTGATTGCGAATGCGAAAGTGCCGACGAGGTCGAGCACGGTATAGGCGGTATGAACGTTCACAGGGCCTCGTTGTCGGCGGGTGCCATCAGACTGGTCGCGAGTTTCGCCAGCAGACGGTCGAGCGCGTTGCGCTCCCGGTCGCTGAGCGCTGCCGCAAGTTCCGCTTCCAGCGCGCGGCCCAATCGCTCCGATTCCTTCGCGACCTTCGTGCCCTCGCGCGATGCCCGCAGCGCGACGCTACGGCCATCCTGCGCATGCGTCTCGCGATTGATCAGGCCGCGCGCTTCGAGATCCGCGAGGATTTTCGAGAGCAGGGTTTTTTCGACGAGCGCGCGTCGCGACACGACTTTCGGCGTGACGCCCGGCTCCGAGCAGACAAGACGCAGCACGCGCAGGGCGCGCACGTCCAGGTCCCATCGTTCGCGATAGACGTTATTGGCCCGCTCGGTCAGCAACGCGCTCGTGAGATCGAGTCTGAAAGTGAGGAATACCGGATCCAATTGCACGCCTCCGTGACTGAGCCTCGGCTGGATGGCGGCGAGTATAGAGGATTAGTTGAAAATTTCAACGATATGCCGAACGTGCAGGCGGCGAAGGTCGTTTTATTGTTCGCCTGGTTCGAGCGGGAGCCGTTCTCACATTTGCGCTCGCGATACGCGTAGCATGCGCACATCTCCGTGGATTCCCTGGTGCACATCGCGGCTGCGGCCGTTATCCGGGTTCGGGCGCTGCCCGTTTGCGCGCCTGCGGGATTCGACCCTGAACGATGCGGTCTTCGGCGTTGGTGCAATCGCAGCGAAATACATTGTAGGGATCGTCGGCCAACTGCCCATATCGCCCCACATTCCCCCAATAACGCGGCGCAGCAGGGACGACGCAAGGTATGCGAAAAACATGATCGGGACACGCAGGAAGCGCCATCCGGCAAGCCAGGCCATGCACGCACGATTCTCATTAACGCCCCGGCACACCCGCATTTCCTGCCCTTCGCGCATGATTCGCTCGCGCGCCTTGCCGGAAAGTCTGCACCAAACTCCAAAAAAAGCTGAAAATAGCGCGGTAGCCGCAATCAACAACCGTGAGACAGCGAAACATGAGCACGAGCAGTCGCATGCAGTTTGTCACCGAACAACACCCCAATCCCACGCCCGCGGACCAGATCGCCGCCCGTCTGGAAAGCCCCGTCTTCGGTCGTGTCTTCACCGACCACATGGTCACGATCCGCTGGAGCGAATCGCGCGGCTGGCATGACGCCAAGGTCGAAGCGCGCCGTCCGTTCCAGATCGATCCGGCCTGCGCCGTGCTCCATTACGCGCAGGAAATCTTCGAAGGCATGAAGGCCTATCGCCACGAAGACGGCTCGATCGCGCTGTTCCGTCCGCAGGAGAACGCGAAGCGTTTCCGCGCGTCGGCAGCCCGCATGTCGATGGCCGATCTGCCCGAAGAACTGTTCCTGCAAGGCGTCGAGGCGCTCGTCGACATCGACCAGGCCTGGGTGCCCGGCGGCGACGGCAGCCTTTACATTCGCCCGTTCATGTTCGCGACCGAGAGCTTCCTCGGCGTGCGCTCCTCGGCGGAGTATGTGTTCTGCGTGATCGCGTGCCCGGTCGGCCCGTACTTCAAGTCGGGCAAGTCGGCTGTCACCGTGTGGGTGTCGGATCAATACACGCGCGCCGCGCCCGGCGGCACGGGTGCAGCCAAGTGCGGCGGCAATTACGCCGCCAGCCTGATCGCCCAGACCGAAGCCTCGGCGAAGGGCTGCGACCAGGTGGTCTTCCTCGACGCAGCCCAGCACCGCTGGATCGAGGAACTCGGCGGCATGAACGTGTTCTTCGTGATGGACGACGGCTCGCTCGTCACGCCGCCGCTGTCCGGCACGATCTTGCCGGGTATCACGCGCGCGTCGATCATTGCACTCGCACGCAAAGAAGGCATCACGGTCAATGAAACGCCGTATGCCTTCGACTCGTGGCGCGAAGACGCCGCGAGCGGCCGCGTGAAGGAAACTTTTGCGTGCGGCACCGCAGCAGTCGTCACGGCCATCGGCCAGGTGCGGCATGCCAACGGCGAATTCTCGATTGGCGATGGCGGCGAAGGCGAAGTCACGCGCCGTATCCGCACGCTGCTCACCGGCATCCAGCGCGGCAAGGTTGCCGATCCGTCGAACTGGGTCTGGAAACTGGAATCGTCGAAAAAGGCGTAACGCACACGCCAGTCATGCCGGTCCCGGCGCGTTTTTAGCCGCGCGTTCCGGACCGGTCTCGAAGCACAGCGGCGCGTGTTCTACGCGCCGTTTTGCTTCGTGCCGCTTTACGTCCTGCCTCAAGCCGCCTCAGGCATCCAGTCGTTGCGCCGAAAGCCGCAACCCATCGAACAGACGCTCAGCGACACGCTCCGGAAAGCCTTCGGGCAGCGCCGATGCAACCTGCTCGATCACGTCCGGCGTACGTTCAACGAAGCGATCGACGAGCGGCCCGGCGTCCGCGCCGTAGTGACACAACTGCGCGGTCGTGTCGAAATGCGCTCGCTTCACGTCGCGCATCCGATAGTGGCGCGTTCGTCCCCACACGGCCATGGCGAGCGTCGTTTTGTGCCATGACCATTGACTGCCGCCATCGCCCTCGACGGGCCAGATCGACATCACGTCATAGAGCGGCGCAAGCTGAAAACGTCCGCCCGGCAGCAGGCGGATGCTGAAATTCTTCGCGTGGCCGTCCGGCGCCGCGAGCATCCAGAACGCGATCTGCGCGCCGATAAACGTTTCGATATCTTCTTGCGGGCGCTGCGATTGCCGCAGGATACCGGCGATCTCGCGCATGCCGGGCCCGCCGTGCGACTCGTACTTGAGATGCGGCGGCACGCCGAGCGCCTGACAAAAATCTTCCTGCGGCAGACGCAGCAGCGCGCCGCTACGCGACCACACGCGATCGAAGCGCTCGACGCAGAGCACCTTTTGCTCGCGAAAGCGCAGAATCTGCGCCGACGACACCGGCAGCCCATACGCCTTCAGCACCGCGAGACAGAGCCATTCGTTTTCGACGGATGTCTGGAAGTCCACCTTGCGGCGCCCGATCAGGCCGAGCGGCAACTTGAGGATGTGCGTGGTGGGCGTCGCGCCGCGCGGCAGGCACCACCGGCCCTCGTGATGAAGCAACGCGGTTTTTTCCTGCGCGCCCGCGAGCGAGATGCGCAGCTCATCGCTCTCGTCGCCCGCACCCGACACGGCGCCGGACGTTTCGAGCAGCAGGCGCTCGATGGCGGCATCGGTCATCGGCGTGCCCTCGATCGCGCCGACGTTCCCCGGCACTTCGTCCTCGTCCAGCAACTGCACGGCGCCCACGCAGTCGCGCCCAATCGCCTTGAGCAAATCGAACGCTTCCACGGTCTGCGTGCTGAAGCGGGTCGCAATACGGCGGCGGATCTGCGGGCTATCGGGCAACAGATTGTCGAAGTAGTTGTTAACGCGTTCGCCGCGCAGCGGGCGCTCGCCCACGCCGAACGGCAGCGAAAGCGACAATGGCCGCCCGGCTGCGGACTGCTTCCAGGCGGCGTCGTAGCGCAGCTCCATATCGCCCGAGGGCGTCACGACCCATGTGCCGACCCGTTCTCCATTGGCCCAGATCGACAGTGCGCGCGAATGCGATTTGCGTCCCATTGGCTACCACTCGGGCTGTTCGGCGCGGCCGGAATTGGCCATGCCGCGCGACTGCACGCAAAGTTCGAGGCCGTAGAGCGCGAGCAGCGCCAGCATCTGGTCGAGCGAGATGCTGGCCGTGCCGGTCGTCTCCAGCGCGGAAAGCCGCGGCTGACCGATACCGATGCGCGCTGCGACCTGGGCCTGGGTCATCCCGCCGGCCTTGCGCGCCGACTGCAGAATTTCACCCAGCCCCGCAGGCGTTTGGACGATGATCTTCATGGAATATTCCTGTGACACATAAATAGATTATATGCCTGTTACCGATAATTTGCCAATATCACTCACAGGAATAAACTCGGAATATCATCGACAGGCATGAAGCTGGCCTCGCGTGGGTACGCAAAAATCGTCTGCGCAATGAACCGGCGAGATCCGCGAATTCGTCTCACGTGGCGCACTTCCCTCGTGCGACCCGGCGCGTTCGTCACGTGCATCCGGAACATTCGATCAAGACGCAACCAGCGTCGCAAAGCCTCTCCGCTGAAGAACGCATTCAACCATGGCGCGATGTTGCTATCGCCTCAGCATCGCACACGACACGCGCGGCACACCTTCGACGATGCAATCAGCCCCATCGGTCAGACATAACGATGCCGATATTCCTGCGGTAAGCGTTGAATGAACAGCCTCCTCCTGTTCGCTCAAACGACAAATGCCCGCATGCCGCTGTCGCGCCAGGCAATTTGATTTGATGAAGACTCCCCAGGAATAAACGTCGTACTTTCCGACGTAGGCAAACGTCGAATCGACTGCGTATCGACGAATGAAGTTTTCCCGACAATGGCCCATTTCAAGGCCCTTTTCGCGAGCAATGACTTTGAGTACAGGGTTCGATTTTCTACAATTCTAAAAATGGCGCGCTGGACAGATTACGGTCCTGAAGCGCGCCATTCGTAGCAGAGGAGGCCATGATGAGCTATCACCTTGAAGGTCGTCTGCTTGAGGTTTGCACCTGCCGGGTGCTGTGTCCTTGCTGGATCGGAGAAGACGCCGATTCCGGAACATGCGACTCCATTGTCGCGTGGCACGTCGATCAAGGCGCCGTCGACGGGGTCGATGTCGCGGGCAATACGTTTGCCGCCGTGTGCCACATTCCCGGCAACATCATGGAGGGCAACTGGACGGTCGCGATCTATATCAGCGACCAGGCCTCGAAGGAACAGGAGGCGTCGCTGATGAAGGTTTTCACCGGCCAGGCCGGCGGTCCGATTGCGGAAGTCGCGAAATTGATCGGCACGGTCGTATCGGTCGAACGCGCGCCAATTGGTTTCGACGTCGTCGGCGCAAAGGGCAACCTCCGAATCGGCACCGACTATTACGCCGATCTCGAGCCCTATACCGGTCCAACCGGCGCGAATACGACCTTGTCGGAAACCGTGTTCTCGACGGTGCCCGGCGCGCCGGTCTTTGTCGGAAGAGCGCCGGTCTACCGCTCGAAGAACGCGGCGTTGGGTATCGACGTCGACCTCAAGAACCATAACGCCCTGCAAAGCACCTTCATGTTCGAAGCCTGAGCGCGTCTCGGGACATCTGCCTCTACGCCGCCGTGTGCGAAGCACGAGCCGACTATGCGCGCCGCCTCGCGACATCGACGTATTTTCCTGCCCGTGCTGGGCGGCGTGATCGCGCTTGCGTGGGTCACTTTGTGGCTCTGGGCACGCAGCCCCTACGGACGCTATATGGACCATGGCGACTGGGCAGCCTCGGGACCGGCGGCATTTTTGTGCCAGGCCGTTCCCGGCGGCTCGCCAGTCGTGCAGGCCGCGCTCTACGCGCTGTCCTGGACACTCATGATCATGGCCATGATGCTCCCCACCACGCTGCCTCTGTTCAACACGTTTGAACGTCTGGTGGCGGGACGGCCCGACCGGTTGCGCCTGTTGTCGCTGTTGTGCCTCGGCTACGTTGCGGCATGGAGTGCGTTTGGATTGCTCGCGCACGGCCTGCACGCGCTGCTGTTGAGCGGCGTTGCACGCGTGCCGGCGATGAGCGCATACAGCTGGCTGATCGGCGCGGTCACCCTCGCCTGCGCGGGCGCGTTTCAGTTCAGCAAGCTCAAGTACCACTGCCTCGAAAAATGCCGTACGCCGCTCGGTTTTGTGATCAGCCATTGGCGCGGTCAGGCGCGCAAGCGTCAAGCATTCGCGCTGGGTGCGCGTCATGGACTGTTTTGCGTCGGGTGTTGCTGGGCGCTGATGCTGCTGATGTTCCTCGTCGGCGCGGGCAGCCTCGGCTGGATGCTGCTGCTCGCCGCTGTGATGGCTATCGAGAAAAACACGCCCTGGGGGCCACGGCTCAGTGCACCGCTCGGCGTCGCATTGTTGACGTGGGCGGTGCTGCTCGTGGCGAGCCATGCCTGAAGCATCTTCAACGCCATTCGTACCTCTGAATATCGATCGCGTTATCCGAAGCGTTCACGAATACGGCTCGCATTCACTTCAAGTGAAATTCCTCGCAAGACGTCCGTTGTGCTGACTTGCTGTGCGCAACGTCATCGAGACCTCGGTTACCATCGCGCTCATGATCAAATGGTTCGACGCCGTCGCGCTGAACTGCCTCCCGCCTCCCGCACGTTTTTGGAATCGTTCATGTCAAACCAAACCGCGAAAGAAACATACGCGTTACGTGAAGTCTGGCTGATCCGTCACGGCGAAACCGCGTGGAGTCTCTCGGGCCAGCACACCGGCCGCACCGATATTGCATTGACCGATCGCGGCCGCGAGCAGGCACGCGCGCTCGCGCCTGTACTCGCCGCGCAACCGTTCGACGCGGTGCTGTCCAGTCCGATGATTCGCGCCACCGACACCTGCCGTCTCGCCGGACTTGGCGAGCGCATGATTGAAATGCACGATCTGCGTGAATGGGACTACGGCATTTACGAAGGACGAACCACCGCGGAAATCCACGCCACGACACCGGACTGGAGCGTATGGCATTCGCCCATTCCCGACGGCGAAAATCTCGAACAGATTCAGGTGCGCGCGCAATCGGTGGTCGAACGACTATTGACGATGAAGGGGCGTGTGGCCATGTTTTCACACGCTCACTTCCTGCGTGCGCTGGCCGGGTACTGGATGAGCAGTGAAGCGGCACTCGGCGCGCATCTGTATCTCGACACCGCCTCGGTCAGCGTGCTCGGCTTCGACCATGAAGATCGCGCCATTCGGCGCTGGAATACGCGGCTCGATTTGAACTGATGAATCGCGCGATTCGCCAGGAAAAATTCGGATTAAATCATTCAGATTCGAATCGTGAGCGGATAAAGCAGTACTGCGTTTTAAATCAACAAAAAAAACGAGCAACGCATGGCCGCAGCCACTCGTTGCTCGCCTAGCCGGAACCCCGCCGCAATCACGCGGCAGGCGTACCGGCACTCACCTGTCAAGACAGCGGCGGCGCCGAAGGAGATCGTGAACCGCGCCAGAAGGCGCGGCCATCGTCCTGCGCATCGCGCACGTCATCCGCCTTGGCAGCATGCATCACGACGCGTTAACAGCGTCCTTGAATGCCTTGCCAGCCGTGAACTTCACCGTCTTGGCCGCAGCGATCTGGATTTCCGCGCCCGTCGCCGGGTTGCGGCCCACACGAGCAGCACGCTGGCCGGTCGAGAACGAGCCGAAGCCGACGAGTTGCACGGAATCGCCCGACGTGACCGCGCGCGTGACGACGTCGAGGATCGCGTCGATGGCTGCGCCGGTGGCTGCCTTGGTCTCGCCCGTGCTTGCGGCGACTGCGTCAATCAGTTCCTGTTTGTTCATCTGCTACCTGTATTGAGTTGGGAAAACCTGCATACCCTACAGCACACGGGCGAAACAGGCAAATTACGTTGTATGTCGATACACGTATTTCGCGTATCCGGCATGCGTTTTACCTTACGTTTCCGGAAGGTTCTAGTTGCGCGACGCAACTTCAACGCAGTATGCCGTTGCCGGATCAAACGCGCTAACTACATGGCCAGGAACGATTTATGCCAGCCCATGCACGCTCATGAACCTTCAGGCACTGCGGGCGCCGTTACAGGAACCAGCGATATTCCCGGCTGTTGATCACATTCATGAAGTCGAGGTGATCCTGGCGCTTGTTTTCGCAGTAGACCATCACGAAATCGTCACCTAGCCCCTCGCACACCGCCGGATCGTGGCGCATCGCCGCGACGGCGGACAGCATGTCACCAGGAAAATCCACGCCGCTCGACCGGTCGACGTTGAGCGGCGCAATCGGTTCGCGGCCCGCATCGAGCCCGTGTTCGATGCCCGTGAGAATTGCCGCCAGCACGAGGTAGGGATTCGCATCCGCGCCCGCGAGGCGGTGCTCGACACGCAGATTCACATCATCCGATTCCGGAATGCGGATGCAGGCATCGCGATCCTCGAAACCCCAGCTTGCCCGGCTCGCGGCATTCACCATGGCGCCGTAACGCCGGAACGCGTTGTGATTGGGTGCGAAGATCGGCATGCAGTGCGGCAGCAGTGCAAGGCATCCGGCCACTGCGTGACGCAGTTCACGCTTGTCGTTCGGTGCAAACACATTGCGGCCCGCCTCGTCGTAAAGACTCACATGTACGTGCATGCCGCTGCCCGGCGCATCGAGCCACGGCTTCGACATGAAGCTCGCGCGATAGCCGTGCTTCGTCGCCACGCCGCGTGTGCTTCGGCAGAAAAGCGCCGACCAGTCCGCGGCGCGAAGCGCATCGACGCAATGGCCGAAGTTGATTTCGAATTGGCCCGGGCCGAGTTCAGCCGTGATGACGGTCGCATCGACGCCCTGCTCGCGCGCCGCATCCACCATCTCGTGCAGCACATCCGAGAAACGCGAAACACGCTCGATATGCATGTTCGCCTGATCGTCCTCGTCGTCGCACAGCGGATCGTGCGCGTGTTGCGGCATACCGTCTTTCAGCTTGCGATCGAACAGATAAAACTCCAGTTCGAATGCCACGACCGGGCGCAGGCCGCGCCGGGTAAAACGCTTGAGCACGCGCGCAAGAACCTCGCGTGGCTCGAAACCGATGGGCGTATCGGTGCCATCGGATGTGATCAGCATTTGCGCGAGCGGCTGCTTTTCCCAACGCACGCGCTTGAGCGTGCCGGGCACGAGACGGCGCGTTGCATCGGGATCGCCGTCGTGAAGGCAGTAATCGCCAATCGGATACACGCCGCCCTGCGTGCCGAGCAGCACGGCGTTCTGCGGCAGCTTCAGCGTCGAACCGGCCGCGACTTTTTCGAGCATTTCAATGGGATAACGCTTGCCATAGAAATGTCCCGGAATATCGAGGCAGATTAGATCGACGTAGCGTATCTCGGGGTGCGCCAGACGAAACGCGCGCACTTCGTCGACAAGACCGGTTGCAAGAGATGTCACGGTTGTGTCCTCGGTTCCTCAATGGATAGCGGTTTTTCTGCTTTGTTATATGCACTGCTTATTGTTTGATATTGTTTAATCGCGTCTTCCCGATGCGCGCCGCCTGAGCGGCGCGCATCGTATCAGGTGAACACCCAGAGCACCCGTGCGGGCTTGTCACCCAGATTCGCATAACTGAACCGGCAGCGCGCCGGCAACTGGAAACTGTCGTTCGGCTTGAGCGTTACGGAATCGTCTTCACCGTCGATCCAGACAGTCAGTTCGCCTTCGAGCACGAAACCGCCCTGCTCGTCGCTGTCGTCCACCGGACGGTTGCCGCTCGTCGCGCCCGGTTCCAGCAGACTCTCCAACATCGAAAACCGCGACGACATGCTGGGCGACACCAGCACGTCGGTAATGCCGCCTGCGTAGTACAGGATGCGCCGCTCGCCCGGACGCGTCACCCAGGGCAGCGCGCGCGGCTTGCTCACGCTGTAGAAGTACGTGGTGGGCGTCTGCAGCGCCTCGCCGATCGCGGTCAGATCCGCCACCGTAGGTCGCGACAGACCGCGCTCGACCTGCGAGAGAAACCCCACCGAGCGGCCGATGCTTCTCGCCAGTTCGCTCAGCGTCACCTTCTTGTGCTTGCGCAGATCGCGAATCAGGATCGCGAGGCCCTCTATCTCTTCCTGCTTGTCCATGCTTGCTTGCTCTGTCACACAACGTCGCGCAGGCGATACCACAGCTTGCCGAGCGCCTCCAGCGGCGCGGCAAACCGTTCGCCGCCCGGAAAGCGCGGATTATGAATGCTCTGGTAGAGCGTTATCAGGCGGTTATCGCCGAGAATCGCGTCCGTCACGGCGCGCGCCGCCGCGAGCGTCGGCAACACGCCGTGACCGGAAAATCCCTGCAGCCAGTACCGCTGCCCTTCGCACCCGACATCGGGCGTGCGGCGAATGCTGATGTCGATGTGGCCGCCCCACGCATAGTCGAATTCGACGCCGCGCAACTGCGGAAACGCGCGTTCGAGATTCGGCCGGATTGCCGCGGGAATGTCGTTCGGAATGCCGCCGAGATAGGTGCACGCACCACCAAACAGCAAACGATGATCGGGGCTCAGGCGGAAATAATCGGGCACGAACTGGTTGTCGATGACACAGCTATCGTGCGGCAGCAACGATTTCGCCAGTTGAGGATCGAGTGGCCGCGTCGCAATCTGATAAGTGCCGACCGGCAACACGCGACTCGCCATTTTCGGGTCGAGCTTGTCGATATAGGCGTTGCACGCGAGCACGAGCGTGCCCGCACGCACGGTGCCGCGATTCGTCTTCGCGACAAAACCGGAATCGGTCTCGTGCCACGTGAGCACGCGGCTTTGTTCGAAGATGTGCCCGCCTGCCTGCTCGATGGCGCGGGCAAGACCGAGCGCCAGTTTCAGCGGATTCAGATGGCCGCCCTCAGGATCGTAAAGCGCAGCGCGATAGCGGCGACTGCCGATCCATTCGGGCATCTCTGCTTCGGTAATAAAACGCAGCTTGTCGTAACCCCACTTCTGCACGGCTTCTTCGCGCGCTTCCTCCAGCATGCCGATGCGGTTTGGCTTCACGGCCGCCCACAGGCTGCCGGGCCGGTAATCGACATCGAAACCGTGCCGGGCGGGCAATGCACGCAATTCGGCAGCGGCCCAGCACATGCTGTCCCACAGTTCCCGCGTGCGTTCGACACCCAGCGAGCGTTCGAGCGGACCCATGTCGCACGACCAGCCGAGCAACGCTTGCCCGCCATTACGTCCCGACGCGGCCCAGGCCACGCGGCTCGCTTCGAGCACCGCGACGCGCTTGCCTGCGCGGGCAAGCCGCAGCGCCGAATGCAGTCCGCTGAACCCGCCGCCCACGATCAGAACGTCGACGCTGCATTCGCCTTCCAGCGCGGCGCGCACGGGCAATGTGCCTGGATACGCACGCGCGTAATAGCTCTCCACATGCTGAGTCGATTCGACAAACATGGCGACGTCCGTGAAAAATTATTGTCTGAATTTCATGAAAAACTATCATGACAATTTCACGAACGCAAATCGCCGTATTGTGCAGTGCAGCAGTCCGTGGAACTAAAAGTCGTCCGGACTAATGCCAGGGGGCGGCTATCAACGGGCCATGTCCTTACACGCCGTCCGTCGCGGAAATGCGTGACAGCACGCTTGCCACCACGCGATCGCAGTGCGCTCCGCCGAACTCAAAAAGATCGCGCTCGACCAGATCGATCTCTTGCGCGAGGGCCTCGCGAAGCAAGGCCTTCGCCCGGAAGTACCGGCTGCGCACCGTGGCGCCCGGAATGTCGAGACAGTGTGCGACTTCTTCGACGCTCATCTCCTCCACCGAGCGCAACACGAAAACAATCCGAAACGCCTCCGGCATCGCATCGAGCTTGCGCTCGATCAGTGCCCGCATTTGTGCCCGTGCGACGGCTCTATCGGGTGCGTCGGATTCGAATGAAGGCACGGCGTCGATCTCTTCGTTCTCAAGGGTGTCCATGCTCACAATCGGTACAACGTTTTGCCGCCGCGCGTGACGTCGCATGCGTGCGAGACACGCATTGATCACCAGCCGGCTCAGCCACGTGGACAGCGCAGCGTCGCCGCGAAATCCTGCGATCGAGCGCCAGGCGTTCAGGTACGCGTCTTGCAACGCATCCTCGGCTTCGACGTCGTCGCGCAGCGTGGCCCGCGCCAGGCGGTACAGCCGCTGGTTGTAACGACGCATCAGCCGTACAAATGCGGTTTGATCGCCAGCGGCCACACGGCGTGCGATCGACAGATCATCGTCGTGCGGTACGTCCAACCAGGCGGCAGGTTCCGTCATTGCGGCTCTCTCATTGCACGATCAATATGCCGTGCATCGTCGGATGAAGGCTGCATCCATACGGGTAACGGCCTTTCTTGCTCGCGTCATAGGACCACGATCCGTTCGCCGCAATGTCGCCCGAATCGAAAGTCTTCGCATCGGCCGTTGCGGTGTGGGCAAAGAGATCCTTGTTTCGCCATGTCACGCGGTCTCCGCGGTGCACGGTCAGTGTGGGCGGGTTGAACTGCATATTCTCGATCGTCACCACCTTCGTTTCGGCGCGCGCCTGAGCGCTCGGCACGAAACCAGCGAGCGCCGTCGCAATGAGCGCGCATCGCGGCAGCAACGCGAACCACCGGCCGCCCGTATCGGGGTTGTTGCGATTACCTTGCATCGTTCAGCCACCGCTCTTGCCGAGTTCCGCCTGCAGATGTTTCGCGTGTTCGAGATGATCCACGAACGCCGGTCGCACCTTCACAAGCAGCGCCTTCAATTCTGCATTATGGGCACTCGGTATCAAGGTTTTGTCCATCGCATCGATCACGCTTTGATGGTATGTCACCTCATGATCGACATAGGCTCGATCGAAGGACGCACCGTTGAGCGTCTTGAGGTTGGCGAGGTTCGCATCGCCGCCTTGCTGCAAGCTCTGGCTAGTCGGGTTGCTTTCCGGCTTGACGTTCAGCCTGGTAACGAGATCAGTTGCGGCCTTATTGACGCCGGTATGGTCCGTCACCATACGCTCGGCAAACGCCTTCACGTCCTTCGACCCGGACTTCGATTCGGCAAGCTTGCCGGCATCGATATCGACCTGGTTTGCAGTCACGACGATGGCCGCAATTTGCGGGTCGGTTGGCCCTGCGCTTTGTGCCCAGCCCGTCGTTGCGGTGAGGGCGATTGCAGCCAGAAATCCTGCCTGGGTGATGTTCATAAGAATTCTCCGTGTGGTTCTCGCGACACGCGCGAGCAATTCAGGCCCGCAAGCCTCATACCCCAATAGATGTCACGTCGAGCCGCGACGTTCCCACGTCTTATCGCCTCCTCGATACGGAAGGCCAGCGGAGCACGTTCTTCGAAGATGAAGAAACATCCCGGCAAATAGAAAATAATTCGAAAGAATTGTCGGGCCAAAATACGCGTTGCACGTGATTGCACCTGAGAATGGTTTGCAGTGTATTCGCGGCTTAGATAAATTTCATTCCCAAATATGACAGCAGCGGCAACCGTGGAGACGTCCACATCGAGCGGGGAGACACCCGGCTCGATCCAGAGGACTCTGCTCTGACACCTGCGCACGAGGCCCTGTTTCGCCCTGATATACCCTCGAACCGGTTTATCAACCCTCGCCTGGAACGTCATGCATCGCCCGCCTCGGCGCAGACGACACAACGGACGGCTGCGGACCAGGCGACGCTGAAGAATCAGGTCGAAGAAACCCGCCAGTCCATACAGACAGCGTTGGCGAAACCCTCCCCACTCGACAAACTGAGCATCTGGGGCTATGGCGAGATGTACTGGTCGCGCCCGACCCGACAATCTGAAAACACGCGCGCGGATTTTGCGCGCGGCGTGTTCAGTCTCGGCCACCCGTTCGACGACAAGACACGATTTAATTCGGAGTTCGAAATCTAGCACGGTGTGACGCCTTCGAGCGACCCGGGCGAATTCGAGGTCGAGCAGTTCTACTGCCCCACCTTCCGCCATTACCGTTCGGGCGGAAGTCGCCCCGCAGAAGTGAAACTTGAAGAAATCACGAGGCCGCAGTAGTTTTCTTTACATGAAGGCGTCAACCCTCGAACCACTTCGTATGTGATCAGGATGACTACGCTTCTGTGAAGCGATAATTTGCAGTGTGGTCACGTCGACGCGACAAGCTCTTCCTCAAAAGCCTTCGGCACGATTACGGCGGCTTACCGGCAAGTCCTCGAAGTAACAGCAGTAACATCACGTTTCATCGTGTCCGCGCCACCTACATCCCGCTCCGGCTTGGTATTTAATAAAAGTAGCGCAATTCGAGCGCGGGTCGGGCAGGTCTTGGAGCAGGACAGTAATCATGAACGGGCGAACCTTGTGCCGGCTGGCACTGGTGCTAGCCGCGATCACGGTGAGCGGTGCGGCATCGGCCGATCATCCGCATTTCCACGGGGGCCATCCCGGCTTCCATCATTCCCACGTGAGGGTTTTCATCGGTTCGGGATTTGCCTTCGGCTCCCCGTACCCGTTCGGCTACCCAGCCTACTATCCGCCTGAGGTGGTCGCCGTGCCCACCTCGCCACCCGAGTATATCGAGCAGGCCGACGACGTGGCGCCGCAGGATTACTGGTATCGCTGCAATCAGCCGGAAGGATATTACCCGTACGTCCAGGCGTGTCCGGGGGGCTGGCTCACAGTTCCGGCGCAGCCACCAGCCAGGAACTGACTGCCCCGAAGGATCAGGTGCGATCATGCGAACCTTTGCTTCCTCATGCCTTCTTGCCCTGGCCACGGTGACGATTGCTGCCTGCACGGCCATGCCGACCGGTCCCGATGTGATGGCATTGCCCGGCGCCGGCAAAAGCTTCGATCAGTTTCGGGTCGATGACGCCGGCTGTCGCCAGTATGCGTTCGGCCAGGTTGGCGGAGTCAGCACGGCGCAGGCGAGTACCCAAAGCGCGGTAGCCAGCGCTGCGGTCGGTACCGCACTCGGCGCGGCGGCTGGCGCGGCCTTCAACGGTGGCTCCGGCGCCGCAGTGGGAGCGGGGGCCGGTCTGCTAGCCGGCTCCGCGGTGGGCGCGGGCAACGCGCAATATGCCGGCCATGGCGTGCAACGCCGTTACGATATGGCCTACGTGCAATGCATGTATGCGCGGGGGCACCGTGTGCCAATTTATGGCCATATGGTCGCTGCACCGCAGACAGGACGGCCACCACCGCCGCCACCGCCGCAGAGCCCGCGCTCCGCAAAATAGGAGTCCCCTTGATATCGCGGCGTTTTACGGGGTAATCGTCCGCTTCGCGTGAAAGTCGTCAGTAGCATCTGTCGACTACCGAAAAAAGGGGCAAGGTTCCTTCCGGCCTGGGCGCGTTGCCACGGCGGTTCCCTGCCCGCCCGCACATCGGCCCGCAAGCTTTGCGGGCCGTTTTCCTTTGCCTCTTCAAGCTCGAATAACTTCGGTGATGTGGGTTTCTATGCGGCCTCGTGGATTCTACTGAACCTGACTATGCCGATCGCGGCGTGAAAGTCGGTGACGCCTCGTTCAAGAAGCAACCATCACCGCTGTGAATGGAATCATATAAAGAAAATAAACTTCATCAATGCCATCGCCGCCGCTAATCTGACGCTTCCTCTCTTCTCCGGCGAAGCGTGCGATGGCGAAACTCTATCTGGTACGGCACGGCCAAGCCTCGCTTGGCGCGGACGATTACGACCAGCTTTCAGCTAAAGGCGACCAGCAATGCCGCTGGCTCGGCGAACATTTCGCACGCAACGGCCTGCAGTTTGATTGCGTCTTCAGCGGCACGCTGCGGCGTCACGCGCAATCGCTCGACGCGATCCGTCGCGCACTGCCCGGCGTTCCCCTCGCGCACGAAGTTCATCCCGGACTCGACGAATACGATTTCCACGCGCTCTTTCGTGCTCTGGGCGACGAACGCCGCGACCTCGCCGAAACGTCCAAAAGCAGTCCGCGCGAGTTCTTCAAGGCGCTTCGACAAGTGCTGCTTCTGTGGGTCGAAGGCGCCCTCGATGCACGCGTGCCCGAAACATGGACCGCATTTCAACGGCGCGTCGCGGACGTACGCGAGACCATCCAGCGAAGCGGTGTGAAACACGTGCTCGCCGTCACCTCGGGCGGCGTGATTGGCGCGTTGACCCAACAGGCGTTGCACGCGCCCGCAGCAATGGCCATCGACCTCAACCTGCAGATCCGCAACAGCAGCGTCACCGATTGCTTCTTCAATCGCGAAACGTTTCAACTATCGAGTTTCAATTCCATCTCGCATCTCGACGACCCGCTGCGCCACGCGTTTCAGACCTACGGTTAAGCGAAGCGCCAGCAAATACGCACCAAGAGCCATGACCCGAGAATCCACCGCAACCTCGCTAGACCTCGAACGGCTTGCTGATTACCTGCAGCAGCACATCCCAGGCTTTCTCGGTCCCGTGAAGGCCAACAAATTCGCGGGCGGCCAGTCCAACCCGACGTTTTTGCTCGACACGCCTGAGCAGCGCTACGTTCTGCGGCGCCAACCGCCGGGGCAGTTGCTCAAATCCGCGCACGCAGTCGATCGCGAGTACCGCGTGCTGCGCGCGCTCGCCAACACCGGCGTGCCCGTCGCGCACACATGGCATCTGTGCGAAGACCGCGAAGTCATTGGCAGCATGTTCTATCTGATGAGCTACGAGGACGGACGCATCTTCTGGAACCCCGCCCTGCCCGAGATCGAGCGCGACGCGCGTGGCGACTATTACGCGTCGATCATGACGACGCTCGCCGCGCTTCACGACGTTGACGTCGACGCCGTGGGTCTCGGTGACTATGGTCGCGCAGGCAACTATTTCCAGCGTCAGATCGAGCTTTGGACCCGGCAATACCGCGCCGCCGAGACGGAACCGATCGCCGCCATGGATGCGCTGATCGCGTGGCTCCCCGCGCATTGCCCCGCCGACGCGCAACGCGTGTCGCTGGTGCACGGCGACTTTCGCATCGACAACCTCATCTTTGCGCACGACGCGCCACGCGTGCGCGCGATTCTCGATTGGGAACTCTCGACACTCGGCAATCCGCTCGCCGATCTCGCTTACTTCTGCATGTGCCTGCGCCTGCCGTCGAAGGGCAATATCGCGGGGCTGCGCGGTCTCGACCGCTCGGCGCTCGGCATTCCCGAGGAAGAAGAGATGGTCGCGCGGTACTGCGCGCTTCGCAGCCTGCCTGGCATCGAGAACTGGAATTTTTATCTGGCATTCAGCTTTTTCCGCCTGGCCTCGATTGCACAGGGCGTCAAGGCGCGCGCCCTGCACGGCAACGCCTCGAATGAGAATGCGCACGAGGTGGGTGGGATGGCCGGACCGCTCGCAGCACTCGCCGTGGAGCTGATCGACTAAAGCGCCACGCCATTGACCCGAAAGAAAGGAAACGACATTGAGCACGAATCTCTTTGACCTCACGGGCCGGATCGCGCTCGTGACGGGCGCAAGCCGCGGCATCGGCGAGGCTATCGCCAGGTTGCTCGCCGAACAGGGCGCCCATGTGATCGTATCGAGCCGCAAGCTCGAAGACTGCGAGTCGGTCGCGGCGTCCATCCGCGCGGCCGGCGGCAACGCCGAAGCTTTCGCCTGCCACGTCGGCCGCATGGAAGACATTGCCGCCACGTTCGCGCATATCCGCGAAAAGCACGGCCGCCTCGACATCCTCGTCAACAACGCAGCGGCCAATCCGTATTTCGGCCATATCCTCGACACGGACCTCGGTGCGCACAACAAGACCGTCGAAGTCAATATTCGCGGCTATTTCTTCATGTCGGTCGAAGCCGGAAAGATGATGCGCGCGCAAGGACGCGGCGCCATCGTCAACACGGCATCGGTCAACGCGCTGCAACCCGGCGACATGCAGGGCATCTACTCGATCACGAAGGCCGCGGTCGTCAACATGACGCGCGCATTCGCCAAGGAGTGCGGGCCGTTCGGCATTCGCGTGAATGCACTGCTGCCCGGCCTCACAAAAACGAAGTTTGCCAGCGCGCTGTTCGAGAACCGGGAAATCTACGACCGCTGGATCAACGAGATTCCATTGCGCCGCCACGGCGAACCACACGAGATGGCGGGCACCGTGCTCTATCTCGTATCGGACGCGGCGAGCTATACGAACGGCGAATGCATTGTCGTCGACGGCGGGCTGACGATCTGACGATCTGCACACAAGGAACCCATCATGAATTTCGCTTACAGCACCAAGGTCGAAGATCTGCTGCGCCGCTTGCACAGCTTCATGGACGAACACATCGTGCCGCGCCAGCGCCAGTGGCTGGATGAAGTGCGTGCGGGCCACTTTCCCGTGTCGTTCATGGAGGACCTGAAGGCCATCGCCAAAGCCGAAGGGTTGTGGAATCTGTTTCTGCCGCATTTGAAGGACGACGAGCCGGGCACGCGTCTCACGAACCTCGAATACGCGCCGCTCGCGGAAGTCATGGGGCGTGTGTCGTGGGCTTCGGAGGTCTTTAACTGCAACGCGCCCGACACCGGCAACATGGAACTGCTGCACATGTTCGCGACGCCTGCACAACGCGAGGCGTGGCTCGCACCGCTGCTCGAAGGCAAGATCCGTTCGGCATTCGCCATGACGGAGCCCGACGTGCCCTCCTCCGACGCCACGAACATCACGACGTCCATTCGCCGCGACGGCGACGACTATGTGATCAACGGCCGCAAGTGGTTCATCACGAACGCGGCGCATCCCAACTGCAAGCTGTTCATCGTCATGGGCAAGACCGACCCGGACGCCGAAAGTCATCGTCAGCAAAGCATGATTCTGGTGCCCGTGGAAACCGCGGGCGTGACGATCGTCAGAAACATCCCCGTCATGAATCACGTCTCGCCGGAAGGACATTGCGAGGTCACGTTCAGGAATGTCCGTGTACCGGCATCGAATCTGCTCGGCGAGGAAGGCAGCGGCTTCGCGCTTGCGCAGGCCCGGCTCGGGCCCGGACGTATTCACCATTGCATGCGCTCGATCGGTGCGTCGGAACTGGCGCTCGAACTGATGACCGAGCGCGCGCAGGAGCGCAAGACCTTCGGCAAATATCTGCATCAGCACGGCAGCGTGAGCGAGTGGATTGCGAAATCGCGGATTGAAATCGATCAGGCGCGGCTTCTCGTGCTGAAAACCGCCTGGCTCCTCGATACAGTGGGCGCGAAAGCGGCGCGCAAAGAGATCTCCATGATCAAGGCGCTGGTCCCGCAGATGTATTCGACCGTGTGCGACCGCGCGATGCAGGTATTCGGTGCGATGGGACTGAGTCCCGACACGCCGCTCGCCGATCACTGGACCTGGGCTCGCGCATTGCGTTACGCGGATGGCCCGGACGAGGTGCATCTGCAGGCTATCGCGCGCATGGAAGTCAGCACCAGCAAGGAACGGCTCGGCTCGTCTGCTGCCTACCTGAACATTGCGCCGCGCGATTAAAGCCCAATTAAAACGCAACAGCGGCGCAACTGAAGCACTACTTCGATTCACCGGATCGGCACGGACGCATTTTCACACTCCCGCTCGTTTATGATGTCGGCAAACGGAGAGTCTGAATGCGTCCACTGAAGCTGGATCTGAATCTGTTCGTCGTATTCGCGTCGATTTATGAAAAGCGCAATCTAACGCGTGCCGCTGAAGCGCTTTTCATTACGCAACCCGCCGTGAGCAATGCGCTCGCGCGCATGCGCAAGGCGCTGAACGATCCGCTCTTCGTAAGCTCGCCGTCCGGAATGGTGCCCACGCCGCTCGCCGAAAACATTGTCGGGCGCGTGCGTGAGGCACTGCAACTGCTCGAAGCGAGCGCAACGGCGGGCGACGTATTCGTCCCCGCCACATCGCAACGCACTTTCCGTCTGAGCATGCCCGATTTGACGGAGGCGATTCTCTTGCCGGCACTGGGCGAGCTGCTTCAGCAACAGGCGCCCGGCATGAACATCGAATGCTACTTCACGCCGCGCAGCGAAGTGGCCGCGGCGCTGGAAACGGGCAAGATAGACTTTGCAATCGACGTACCCTTTCTGGACGACCCGCATCTGCGCCAGGCGCCGCTCGGCAGCGACCGCTACGCGTGCATGCTGCGTCACGATCACCCGTTCACGTGCGACACGCTGAGCATGGACGACTACCTCGCGCTCGGCCATATTCAGGTGTCGAGCCGCCGCCAGGGAAGCGGCTTCGTCGACGCAGAGATGAAAAGGCTCGGCAAACAGCGGCAGATACGCATGCGCGTGCAACATTACATGGTCGCACCGCTCGTCGCCTTGCGCACCGACCTTGCGCTCACCGCGCCGATGCAGCTTCTGCAACGCCATGACGCGCGTATTTTCGAATTGCCGTTTTCACTGGCGAGGCTGGAATGGCATTTGTACTGGCATCGCAGCAAGGCGCAGGATCAGGCGAGCATATGGCTGCGAAGCAAGATCATCGACTTGCTGAGCGACCCGAAAATGCCAGCCGAAAAACCGAAGCGCAAGCGTAAGGCTGCCGTGTAGCGACACGTACTTCGACAATCCGAACACGTTCGGCGCGCAACGTTATCCAACATTTCCAGCCACAGAAAGATCAATAACAAAGGCATTCCGTTTCAGTTTGATTAGCATCGCAGGCCCAGTGGAATGACCATTTCGGCTCACTGCGACAGATGTCACTGCAACAACACCGGACTTTCCGCGCCCAGGTCGAGATGCTCATGCTCGCCGACCAGCGGCTGAGCCTGTTCGAATACACGCTGCGCTGCGTGCTGCATCGCCATCTCGACGCCCAGTTCATGCCTCAGCGTCAACCGCGTCCCGTGCAAAAATCGCCGCAACAACTGGCGCGTCCGCTGGCGACGGTGCTGGCGCTGCTGGCCTGGGAAGGCCAGCCGGAACCCGACCTCGCCGCCCGGGCTTTCGATGCGGGCATGCGCGGCTACATCGGCGGCGACCACAACTTCCACTTGGCCCCCTACGAGGCATGCTCACTCGCCGGGTTCGACGCGGCCCGGCAAACGCTCAGTCAATCCGTCCCGGCCATCAAGCGCAAAATCGTCGCGGCGATGCGCTGCATGACTTCCGAACCCGCGCCATGGCCGATCATGATGGGAATCAGGCCCGCAAGCACGACCGCAACCGTCATCGCCTTGGGTCGCACGCGCAGCACTGCCCCCTCGCGGATGGCGTCGAGCAGCGTGGCTTCGGTCAGCGGCTCCCCGTGTTCGAGCCGCCTTTTCAGCGCACCCTTCAGATACAGGAGCATGACCACACCAAATTCGGCGGCGACACCCGCGAGCGCGATGAAGCCGACCGAAGTTGCCACGGAAACCGCATGCCCCAGTATCCAGATGAGCCAGAAGCCGCCCACCAGTGCGAACGGCACGGTCGACATCAGCAGCAGCGCATCGGCGGCCGAATTAAAAGTGAGGAACAGCAGCACGAAGATAACGACGAGCGTGACCGGAATGACAGTGCGCAGTCTGGCCGATGCACGTTCGAGGTACTCGAACTGCCCGGACCACGCAATCGAATAGCCGGGCGGCAGCACGACCTTTTCGGCGACGGCATGTTGCATGGCCTTCACCGCCGACTGAAGGTCCACGTTGCGGATATCGACGTAGACATAACCGGAGAGCCGCGCGTTTTCGCTGCGAATCATGGGCGGTCCATCGGCGATCCGGATATCGGCTACATCACCGAGCTGGATCTGTGCGCCCCGGTCAGTCAGAACCGGCAACTGCCGCAGTTTTTCAAGCGAGTCGCGAACCTCGCATGGATAGCGGATATTGATCGGAAAGCGTTCGCGCCCTGCAATCACTTCGCCAACATCTTCGCAGCCCACGGCCGGAATCTTCATGGCGACACACTGACAGTGCTGCCGATTCCAACCCAATTTCATAGCCGCTTTTGTCGATGTGCTTGTGCATGCGCAACCATCCGGTTGCACGCCTGAGCAGTGCTATAAAACGCGCCTCGGGCTGATAGCTTTTGGGTTCAGCCACAGCGACTCGATTGCGACGCTTCCTGTGGACAGATCATCCCGCGCAGCGCGAATTACACGCCGCGTGTGAACCGGCGCACGATAAGCAACGGCAATCGCAACAGAAACCCGGCGACGAGCCGCAAATGCATCCACGTCAACAGCACGTTGTCGCGCACGTAATTGAAATGCGACACGCCGCCTTCGTGTGCCTTGTAGTAACGCACCGGGGCGTCGATGTTGATCGGGCGGACGCCGCGCCAGCACAGCCGCACGGCAACTTCCGGGTCGAAATCGAAACGGCGCATCCACGTGTGCTTATGCATGATCGTCGCCAGCGGCGCGATCGGGTACACGCGAAAGCCATACAGCGAATCGCCGATGCCCGCCCACAACGTTTCGACGTTCGCCCACAGGTTCGAAAGACGCCGCCCCTGCACGCGCACGCGCGGCGCGCTCTCATCGAACTTCGGCCTGCCGAGCACCATCGCATCGGGGTCGGCCTTCGATGCCGCCATGAACGCGCGAATCAAATCGGCGGGATGCTGACCGTCCGAATCCATCACGAGCGCATGCGTGAAGCCGCGCGCGGCGGCGGCGTCGATTCCCGCCAGCACGGCAGCGCCCTTGCCCTGATTGCGCGGCAGCACGACGACGCGCAGCCCTGGATCGCGTTCGGCCATCGCCGAAAGACGCTCGGCACTGCCGTCGGTGCTGCCGTCCACGATCACCCAGACCGGGTTCCACTGTTCGCGCGCCCTGCGCACCGTTTCGTCCACTTTCATTCCAGGGTTGTAACTGGGAATGAGGACAAGGTGAGTGGATGAAACATCGGCGCCAGCCATGGAACCACCCGCGCCACGATTCATGCGAGACCGCCATTGATCTGCAGGACCTGGCCCGTGACATAGGCGGCGGCATCGGACACCAGGTAGGCGACCATCGCCGCGACCTCTTCGGGCTGGCCCGCGCGCCGCGCGGGAACCAGTTGCTTGATGCGCTCGGAGGGGAAGGCCTGCGCGGCCATCGGCGAAGCGACGATGCCGGGCGCAACGGCATTCACCGTGATGCCGCGCGACGCCAGTTCGAGCGCAAGCGACTTCGTCGCGCCGATCAGGCCGGCTTTCGCGGCCGCGTAGTTCGTCTGGCCGCGATTGCCCATCACACCCGCCACCGACGCAATATTGACGATGCGCCCCCAGCGCGTGCGGATCATCGGCAGCAACAGCGGCTGCGTGACGTTGAAAAAACCGTTGAGCGAGACATCGATCACGCGACGCCACTGCTGTTGCGTCATCCCGGCCATCGGGGCGTCGTCGTGAATGCCCGCGTTGTTGACGAGGATCTGCACCGGCGCCTCGTCGGCCAGTTGCGCGAGCGCGGCTTGCGCCGCATCGGCGTCGGTCACGTCGAACGCCATCGCATGCGCGACGCCGCCCGACGCGACAATGCGCTGCGCGCACGCTTCGGCCTGGGCGAGATTGTGGTTCGCGTGGAGCCAGACCTCATGGCCAGCCAGCGCGAGCGCCTCGCCGATGGCCTGCCCCAGCGCGCCGCTGCCACCCGTCACGAGCGCGCGCATCGACTCATCACTCCCATGTGAGGTGCTCCCCGTGTGAACGACGTGCAGTGTGCTCAGCGCGTGCGATGCGCGGCGATATACGCGCTCAATGCGCCGAGCGTCGCGAAAATCTTTTCGTTATCCGGATTATCCGAACGCAATTCGAAGCCATACTTCTTCGAAATCAACAGCGCAATTTCCAGAATGTCGATGGAGTCGAGTCCGAAACCGTCGCCGTACAGCGGCGTGTCGGCCGATACGGTTTCCGGCTGGATGTCCTCCAGGTTCAGCTCGCCGATCATTAACGCAGCGAGTTCCTTTTCCAGTTCATTCATGATGCTTTCAGACGGGGATTTTGTGCGAGGGCGCGTGGGCTGCGCAGCTAACCCGGCATTCAGCCCCCACTCGAATAGTATATTTTGGGAACGCTAAATTTGAGTGCATTCTAGCCGAAGCGATATGGCCCGTATAGCGCGAATGGTTACAGACAGTTCGACCCTATGTCGCGCCGGATTGTCCGGCGTAAATGTACGAAACGCCTCATCCAGTGGCAGTCAATATGGGCTTATCCGGCATGCGCCCCCGCTGTCTTTCCTGCGATATCCCATACAAAACGTTACAAAATCCGTGCCCACCCGGTAGTCTCCCCCCTCGCGGCACTCTAAAATGTGGCCGCTGATACGCACCGGCCAATCCCCCGCCGAAAGCATTTTGTATGGCTCGATGGTTTGACCCGACGTCTCGCGGATCGGTCTAACCCAGACCAACCGATTCCAACCGATTTCGACGTCCTGCCCTGACGTTTCCAGACATGCAGCACAATTTATCCCTTTTTCTACTGGCGAGCCTTTCCCTCTGCCGCAGCCCGTCGCGCTGCGGCCGGAAGGACGCTGTGCGAGCGGCGCCGACGCGCGCCGAGGCAACCCGGTGCGCGCGCTGAAGCCCTTCGCGCGCGGCGCGGCTGCGTTCGCGGGATTGCTGGCCTACGAGGCCGGCGCGCACCACGCGGCCGCAACGCCGGGCGAACACGGCTTCGGGCTTGCGCTCGTGCTCGCGCCGCTGTTCGTGATCGCGTTGTCGGCTGCGGCGCGCTCGCAGCGGCGAGCCTGGTTGCTGCCGCTGTGGGCACTGGTCTGCGCCGCGCTGTGGATCGCGCGCGAGCCGCTCGCGCAGCACTTCGCGTGGGGCCTTTATCTGGAGCACGCCGGTTTCAACCTGACGCTCGCGCTGGTGTTCGGCAGCACGCTGCTGCCCGGTCGCGAGCCGCTGTGCACGCAGTTTGCCGCGCTGATGGACGGCTCGCTCACGCCGCCCGTCAAGCGCTATACGCGACAGATCACCGTGGCGTGGACGCTCTTTTTCGTCGCGATCGCCGCGATTTCGACGGTGCTGTTCGCCACGGCGCCAATCGTCGAATGGTCGACGTTCGCCAATTACTTCGCGTTGCCGCTCGTCGGCGTCATGTTCGTGGCCGAGCATGCCTGGCGCCGCTTCGCGCTGCCGGACACGCGCCGCGCGGGCATGCTGGATGCTGTCAGGGCATATCGGCGGACGATGGCGCTACGCGCGGGCCGGGCGCCATGATGTCGCCGCGCCCGCCCCGCAACCGTTTCTGCTGACGTCATGTCGAGTTATCCGCTGCTATTTCACCCGGCACCCGGCCGGACCATCGCCTGGCGCGACGGCGCACCGGTTTCCGTGCGCACGTTCCTCGCGGATGTCGCCCGGGTCGCCGCCGCGCTCCCGGCCGGCGGCCATGTGTTTAACGTCTGCGTCGACCGCTACCGGTTCGCGGTCGGCCTGTGCGCGGCGCTCGTGGGCGGCAGGATCAGCCTGCTGCCGTCGACGCAAACTCCGGAAATGGTCCGCCAGCTGGCGTCGTTCGCCCCGGATACGTTCTGCCTGCACGATGCGGCCGACTGCACAATCGACTTGCCGCGCTTCCGGTTTCCCGAGCCTGGCGCGCCCGATGCGCACGACGACATCGCCGTGCCGCAGATCGACGCTGCGCAGGTCGTCGCCTACGTCTTCACGTCGGGCTCGACCGGTACGCCGGTGCCCCATCGCAAAACGTGGGGATTGCTCGTGCGCTGCGTGCGGGCCGCAGCCGAACGGCTCGGCCTGGCTGCCGATTCAGATCCGGATGGCGGTTCGGATGCCGGTTTGGATACAGGAACGTACACGCTGATCGGCACGGTGCCCGCGCAGCACATGTACGGCTTCGAATCGACGGTGCTGCTCGCGCTGATCGGCGGCCTCGCGTTCAGCAATCGCCAGCCGTTCTACCCGGCCGACGTGCGCGCCGAACTCGAAGCGGTGCCCGCCCCGCGCGTGCTGGTGACGACGCCCGTGCATCTGCGCGCGCTGCTCGCAACCGACCGGGCGCTGCCGGGCGCGTCGCTGGTGCTCTCGGCCACGGCGCCGCTCCCGCCGACGCTCGCCCGCGAAGCCGAGGCACGGCTCGCCGCACCGCTGATCGAGATCTACGGCAGCACCGAAACCGGCCAGATCGCCACGCGCCGGACCGCACAGGGCGATCCATGGCGCCTGCTGGCGGGCGTGCGCCTCGACACGAGTCCGCAGGCACACGGTGACGGGCAGGACAACCGGGCGAGCAACGAAGCGGGCGACGACGGCGGCCCGTGCGCCTGGGCGTCGGGCGGCCACATCGAAGAACCGGTGCCGATGGGCGATGCCATCGAACTGCTGGACGACAGCCATTTCCTGTTGCACGGTCGCAAGACCGACCTCGTGAATATCGCGGGCAAGCGGACCTCGCTCGCGTACCTGAACTATCAACTGAACGCGATCCCCGGCGTCGAGGACGGCGTGTTCTACATGCCGGACGAAGCGCCTTCGCCAGCCGGCGCGGCTGCGGATACGGACGCCGCGGCGAAGTTGGACAATTGCGCGGGCAACAACGTGGACAACCCCGCGTGCGGCGGACCGGTCGCGCGCCTGGCCGCGCTGGTCGTCGCCCCGCAGCTGAGCGCCGCCGACCTGCTGCACGCGCTGCGCGAGCGCATCGATGCGGCGTTCATGCCGCGCCCGCTGCGGTTCGTCGAGACGCTGCCGCGCAACGCGACCGGCAAGCTGCCGCGCGACGTGCTCGCGACGCTCGTTGCACAGCGCCCGAACGAGGCACAACCCGAGACGCAACCTGCCCAGGAAAACGCGGCCTCTAACACCGCGCCGCTCACGTTCACGATTCCCGCCGACCACCCGGCCTTGCCTGGCCACTTCCCCGGACAACCGATCGTCCCCGGCGTGGTGTTGCTCGATCACGCGCTCATGGCGCTCGGCGCGGCCTTGAACCGCTCGTTCGACAGGTGCCGCATCAACTCGGCAAAGTTCCTGAGCCCGGCGGCGCCGGGCGAAACGCTCGATGTCGGGTTCGAAAGCACGGCGAGCGGCGCGATCCGCTTCACGGTGCGCGCCGGTCAGCGCGAGGTCGCAAGCGGCGTGCTGTCCGCGCCGGACGTGCCGAACGCGCCGGACGCGCCAGACGCAGCCCAGGCCCACGGAGCGGCACGCACATGAAGCTCAACGGATGGGCCCAACACAAGGAGCGCAGCAATCTCACGCTGCTGCGCGTGATGACGTGGCTCTCGCTGCGCTTCGGGCGGCGTGCAGGCCGGTTCGTGCTGCACGCAATCGCCGCGTATTTCTTCCTGTTCGCGCGGCCGTCGCGCGAGGCGTCGCGCTGTTATCTGCGCCGCGCGCTCGGCCGCCCGGCAACATGGCGCGATGTGTACCGGCACGTGTTCACGTTCGCGTCGACGATTCACGACCGCATCTATCTGCTGAACGACCGTTTCGACCTGTTCGATATCCGCGTGCGCGGCGAAACGCATGTCATCGACGCACTCGCCGGCGGACGCGGCGCGTTCCTGGTCGGCGCGCACCTCGGCAGCTTCGAGGCGATCCGCGCGGTCGGCCGCACGCAGCCGGACCTGCGCGTCGCCGTCACGATGTACGAAGACAACGCGCGCAACATCAACGCGATCCTCGCGACCGTGAATCCCGACGCGAAGCCGGAGGTGATCGGCCTCGGGCGCGTCGACGCGATGCTGAAGGTGAGCGAGGCGCTCGAGTCCAACACGATGGTCGGCATGCTCGCGGACCGCTCGCTGCTGCGCGACAGCGGCTCGTCGACGCAGACGGTGCCTTTTCTCGGCGCCCCGGCCGCCTTCCCGCTCGGCCCGCTGCACATGGCGGCCATGCTCAGGCGCCCGGTGATCTTCATGACGGCGCTGTACCGCGACGACAATCGCTACGACATCCACTTCGAGCAGCTCGCCGATTTCACGGACGTGCCGCGCGAGCGTCGCGCGAGCGAGGTGCAGGCGGCACTGACGCGCTATGTCGCACTGGTCGAGCAGTGCTGCGTCGCCGCGCCCTATAACTGGTTCAACTTCTTCGACTTCTGGCAGGACGCCGACGCGCGCCGCCATGATGAAGTCACGCGCGAAATAGCCCGCGAAATCACGCGCGAAGCCCCGCGCACGCGAACCGTCATGCCACGCGTGACCTCCGACACATGACGCCGATGCAACGCCCTCTCCCTGTGCGCGCGCGCTTCGCCGCCGCTGCGGTTGCGCTGTCGACCGTTGCCGCTGCCGTCTCGCTCGCCCTCCCGTGCGGCGCCGTCGCGGCGGCTACAACTGTTGCCTCTGATACCTGGACGCTCGACCGGCTGATGGCCACGCTCGCGCAAAACCGCTCGGGACACGCGACGTTCACCGAAACCAGGTACCTGTCGATCGCGTCGCGTCCGGTGGAGTCGTCAGGCGAGCTGATGTTCGCCGCGCCGGATCATCTGGAAAAGCGCACCGTCAGCCCGACGCCCGAAGATCTCGTGGTCGAGGGCGACCGTGTCACCGTCACGCGCGGCGGCCACCGCTACACGCTGGCGCTCGATCGATATCCGGAGGTGGCCGCGTTCATCGAAAGCATTCGCGCGACGCTCGACGGCAATCGCTACACGCTCGAACAGCTGTACAAGGTTGCGATTGCGGGCCAGGGCGACGGCTGGACGCTGACGCTCACGCCGCTCGACGCACGCATGCTGAAGGTCGTCAGCACGATCACGCTCGACGGTACGCGCGACCAGTTGCAGACGGTGACGATCCGGCAGGCCGACGGCGACCATTCGGTGATGCGTCTGCGAGACGCATCGGCCCGTTAAAGCCGGTTGAAACCCGCTCAGGTTCGCTAATCATGATGCTGCAGAGCCCGCCACGTCTCACCGCGCATCGACGCCTGCGAGCGTTGCTGGAGCGGCGCGCCGTGCTGCTGTGGCTGCTGTGCCTCGCCGCGTGCGGCATCGCGATCGCTCACGCGCGCTTCACGGCGGACCTGTCCGCATTCCTGCCGCGCTCGCCGGATGCCCGCCAGCAGGTGCTCGTCGATCAGTTGCGCGACGGTCTGCCCTCGCGGCTGATCCTCGTCGCGATCGAGGGCGGCGCGCCCAATGACAGCGCCGCGCGCGCCACGCTGTCGCGCGAGCTTGCGGCCGCGCTGCGCCACGATCCGCAGTTCGTGTCGGTCAACAACGGCGAGCCCGTGAGCGACGCGCGCGATCAGCAGTTCATCTTCGATCACCGCTACCTGCTGAGTCCGGCGGTCACGCCCGCACGCTTTTCCGCCGCCGGACTGCACGCCGCGCTCGGCGAGAGCCTCGATCTGCTCGCGTCGTCGGCGGGGCTCGTCGAAAAGGCGTTGCTGCCGCACGATCCCACCGGCGAAGTCGCCGCGCTCGTGAGCCAGCTCGACAGCGGCGCGCTGCCCGCGTCGAGCCATGGCGTGTGGGCATCGCGCGACGGGCAGCGCGCCGTGCTCGTCGTGCAGACGGCGAGCGCCGGTTCGGACACCGATGCGCAGGCCCGTGCGATAGCCGCCGTGCGGCACGCGTTCGAGGCGGCGACGCGAGCGCAGCCGAATGCGTCTGAATACAGGCTGCTGATGACGGGCCCCGGCGTGTTCTCGGTCCAGACGCGCGACGCGATCCGGCATGACGTCGAGCGTCTGTCGTCGATGAGCCTCGTGCTCGTGGTCGCGCTGCTGCTGACCGTCTACCGCTCGCCGCTTACGCTCGCGCTCGGGCTGCTGCCGGTGCTGTCCGGCATCGCGGCCGGGCTCGCGGCGGTCAGTCTCGCGTTCGGCACCGTGCACGGCTTGACGCTCGGCTTCGGCACCACGCTGATCGGCGAGGCGGTCGATTACTCGATCTATCTGTTCGTGCAGTCCTCGAATGTCGCCACTGCGGCTTCGACGAGTGCATGGATCGAACGCTACTGGCCCACCATCCGGCTCGGCGTGCTGACCTCGATTTGCGGCTTCGCGTCGATGCTGTTCTCCGGCTTCCCGGGACTCGTCCAGCTCGGGCTTTATTCGCTCGCCGGGCTGACGGCGGCGGCGGTCGTCACGCGTTTCGTGCTGCCGGCGCTCGGCAGCCACCGCCGCGCCGTGCGCGACACGTCGCGTGCAGGCGCGGTGCTCGCGCGCGCGTTGCAATTCGCGCCGCGGCTGCGCTGGCCGTTCGGCGCGCTGCTCGTGGCGGCCATCGCGGTGCTCGCGATGCATCGCGGCAACCTGTGGAGCCACGAACTCGCCGCGCTGAGCCCGGTGCCCGCGCAGAGCCTGGCGCTCGATACGAGTCTGCGCGCCGATGTCGGCGCGCCCGATGTGCGTTTTCTGGTGGTGATCCCCGGTGCGAGCGAACAGGCCGCGCTCGAAGGCGCGGAGAAAGTGTCGGCGCGGTTGCAGCCGCTGGTCGATGGCGGTGTGCTCGCGGGCTTTGAGAGCCCCGCACGCTTCCTGCCGAGCGACGCAGCGCAGCGCGCGCGCCTGGCCAGCCTGCCGGACGCCGACGTGCTGACCGCACGCATACGCACGGCTGTCGCGAACCAGACGATCGACGTGAAACCGGATCTGTTCGCGCCATTCATCGCCGACGTAACCCGCGCGCACGCGCAACCGCTGTTGCGCCGCGCCGATCTGCAAGGCACCTCGATGGCGCTCGCCGTCGATGCCCTCTTGAGCGAGCGCAACGGGCACTGGAACGCGATGCTTTCGCTGCGCACGCCCGCGCAAACCGGCACGAACGCCACGGATGTCACGAACGCCGCGCAACAGCCGAGCCTCGACGCCGCGCGGATTCGCGCCGCCGTCGCGCGCGCCGGGGTGCCCGGTGCGCTGTTCGTCGACCTGAAGGCCGAAGCCGACCGCCTGTATGTCAACTACCTGCGTGAAGACCGGCGTCTCGCTCTCGCGGGCTTCGTGGCCATCGCCGCCCTGCTGCTGGTCGCGCTGCGTTCGCCGCAACGTGTCGCCCGGACGCTGGCCCCGCTCGTCGCCGCCGCGCTGGTCGTGAGCGCCGGGCTCACACTCGCGGGCACGCCGCTGACGCTGCTGCACCTGATCGGCATGTTGCTGATCGTCGCCGTCGGTTCGAACTACGCACTGTTCTTCAACCAGCCCGCCCATGCAGCCGATGGCGCGGCGACGATCGCGCCGCAAACGCTCGTCTCGCTGTTGATCGCGAATCTCGCCACGGTGGCGGGCTTCGGGCTGCTCTCGCTGTCCCACGTGCCGATGCTCGCGAGCTTCGGGCTGACCGTCGGCCCCGGCGCGATCCTCGCGCTGCTGTTCTCGGCGATTCTCGCGCCGACGGCCGGGCAAACCGCAAAACAAACCACAGTGCCAACAGCAGGCCGCAGCGGAGATGCGACATGACCAACCCGTCGCCGACTGAAGCCGCCATCGCCGCAGCGACGCCCGGTATCGCGCGGCGCTGGCGGCCCACGCCGCTGATCGCGGGCGCGTCGGCGCTGCACGTCGGCGCAGCGTCAGCCGTGGCATTCGCCCCGGCAATGTGGCCGTGGGCGGCGGGCAGCGTGATCGCATCGCATCTCGTCCTGGTCGCTGCGGGACTGTGGCCGCGCAGCGCGTTGCTGGGACCGAACTGGACCGTGCTGCCCGAACACGCCGCCGGTCAGATCGCACTCACCATCGATGACGGCCCGCATCCCGAAGTGACACCCCGCGTGCTGGATCTGCTCGACCGCCATGGCGCTCAGGCGACGTTCTTCTGCATCGGCAACGCGGCGCGCCGCTACCCGCAGTGGATCGAAGCGATCGTCGCGCGCGGCCACGCGGTGGAAAACCACAGTCAGCAGCACCGTCACAATTTCTCGCTGCTCGGCCCCGGCGCGCTGCGGCGCGAAATCCAGGCCGCGCAGAACACGCTGGCCGAAATCAGCGGAGTCCGTCCGCTGTTCTTTCGCGCCCCAGCCGGGCTGCGCAATCCGTTCCTCGAGCCGGTGCTGTGCGAACTCGGTCTCACGCTGGTGAGCTGGACCCGGCGCGGCTTCGACACCCGCACGCGCGAGCCCGCCGTCGTGACCGAACGCCTGCTGCGCGGACTCGCGCCGCGCGACATCCTGCTCCTCCACGACGCCAACGCCGCGCGCGACGCGCGCGGCGAACCGGTGGTGCTCGGCGCGCTGCCCGCAGTGCTCGAAGCCGCTGCTGCAGCGGGCCTGCGCTGCACGACGCTGCGCGCGGCGCTCACGCCCGCCACGCTCACCACGCCCGCTGCGTCGGCGGCCGTCCCCGCCGGAACACGCGTCGCGCCGGGCGGTCTTGATAATATTCGGAGCGACGGCACCCGCATGACCGCGTGCCCGACGCCCCAAACCAGCCACGGGAATCGACAACGTTGAAACCGCTCCTGCTCACGCACTTCACGGCCACGAGTTGCCTCGGACGGGGCCTCGACGCCACGCTCGCCGCGCTGCGCGCCGGGCACGGCGGCCTCGCACGCTGCGACTTCGAGGACGTGATTCTCGACACCTGGGTCGGCGCGGTGGACGGCGTCGATGCACAACCGGTTCGCGCCGATCTCGCCGACTTCGAGTGCCGCAACAACCGCCTCGCACAGATCGGTCTCAACCAGGACGATTTCGCAGGCCACGTCGAGCGCGCCGTCGCGCGTCATGGCGTCGAGCGTATCGGCGTGTTCATCGGCACGAGCACCTCCGGCATCCTCGAAACAGAACGCGCCTACCAGCGGCGCGACCCGGCAACGGGCGCGCTGCCCGGCGGCTTTCACTATGCCGAAACGCACAACACGTACTCGGCGGCCGCTTTCGTGCGCGCGTATTTCGGGCTGCGCGGCCCCGCGATGGCCATTTCGACCGCCTGCTCCTCAGGCGCGAAGGTCTTCGCGGCGGCGCGCCGGATGATCGAAGCGGGCCTGATCGATGCGGCTGTCGTCGGCGGCGTCGATTCGCTGTGCCTGACCACGCTGTACGGATTCAATTCGCTCGAACTGCTCTCGCGGCAGCCATGCCGGCCATTCGACACCGCACGCGACGGCATTTCCATCGGCGAAGCGGCGGCATTCGCGCTGCTCGAACGCACGAGCGATGCGCCGCTCGCCGACAACGCCATCCTGCTGCTCGGCGTCGGCGAGTCAAGCGACGCGCATCACATGTCGTCGCCGCATCCGCAAGGGCTGGGCGCGCGCATGGCGATCGAACAGGCGCTGGCGTCGGCGGGCCTCGACGCGAACGCCATCGACTACATCAACCTGCACGGCACGGCCACGCCGAGCAACGACGCTGCCGAAAGCCGCGCCGTCACCGCGCTGTTCGACGGCACGCCGTGCAGCTCCACCAAGGGCGCCACCGGCCATACGCTCGGCGCGGCGGGTGCGCTCGAAGCGGTGATTTCGGCGCTCGCCTTGCGCGATCAGCAACTGCCCGCCGGCATCAACACGACGCAGGTCGATCCGATGCTTGCGCCACTCGACTACGTATTGACGAGCCGCGCCGCGCGCGTGGGCGTCGTGCTCAGCAACTCGTTCGGCTTCGGCGGCACGAATTGCAGCCTCGTGCTTGCCCGCGCCGGGCACGCCCACCTCTGAGTTCGCCATGACCCGACTGAGCGCATTCATCGAAAGCGTCGGGCTGCTCGGGCCCGGACTGAACGACTGGCCGCACGCGGCCCAGGTACTCGCGCAACGCGCGGCCTACGCGAGTGCCCTCACGGTGGTGCCGTCGCCCGCCTGCCTGCCGAGCGCCGAGCGGCGCCGCACCGGCGCGGCCGTGCGTGTCGCCCTCGCGGTCTGCCAGGAAGCCGCGGCGGCAAGCGCGCGCGACCCCGCCACGCTCGCGAGCGTATTCACCTCATCGGGCGGCGACAGCTACAACTGCCACGCCATCTGCGAAGCACTCGCGGGCCACGACCGGCAGTTCTCGCCGACCCGCTTTCACAACTCGGTGCACAACGCGCCCGCCGGTTACTGGGGCATCGCATCGGGCGCGATGGCGGCGTCCACTGTGCTGTGCGCGCACGACGGCAGCTTCGCCGCGGGCCTGCTCGACAGCCTGTGCCAGGTCGCGGTTGATGCGACGCCCACGCTGCTGGCCGCCTTCGATACCGACTACCCGGAGCCGATGCGCGCCGTGCGGCCGATTCCGGGGATATTCGGCGTCGCCATGGTGCTCGCGCCGCAAGCCAGTCCACGTTCGCTGGCGCGGATCGAGGTGCAGCTCACCGATGCGCCGTCCACCGTCCTAGCGAGCCAGGAACTCGAGCAGTTGCGCCGGGACATTCCTGCCGCACGCGCATTACCGCTGCTCGAAGCGCTGGCAATGCAGCGTCGGGCGAGTGTGGTGCTCGATTACCTGTCCGACACGCGCCTGCACGTCGATGTCGTGCCGTCGAACGTGGCAGGAAACAGCGCGCTCGCGTCATGAACTCGCCGGATACGCCACTCACAACGCCACCCACGCCGCTCGGCCGCGACTGGATTGCCGCGCACATCCCTCATGCGGGCTCGATGTGTCTGCTCGACGAAGTTGTCACCTTCGATGACGAACGCATTCGCTGCACCGCCACGAGCCACCTGGATGCCGCCAATCCGCTGCGCGCGAACGGGCGGCTTGCGGCGGTATGCGGGATCGAATACGCGGCTCAGGCCATGGCGGTGCACGGCGCCGTGGTTGGTGCCGCACCTGGCGCAATGCCTGGCTCGGCGCGCGAGCGTCCGCGCGTGGGCTACCTCGCCAGCGTGCGCAGCGTCGAGGCCTACGTCGAGCGGCTGGACGACCTCGACGCGCCGTTGACGATCGAGGCCGAGCGCGTGAGCGGCGACACGCGTACGATTCTTTATCGCTTCGCGATCCACTGCGGCGCACGCCTGATCCTGGCGGGCCGTGCCGCCGTGATGCTCGATGCGAATGCAAACCCGAAAGGAAGCACTGCATGAAAATCCGGAAAATCCTGCTGGCGGCCGCGGTCCTCGCATCGATGAGCCAGGTCGCGCACGCCGATCTTCACGAAGTCGGCCACGATATCAAGACCACCACAGTCAGCGCGGGGCGGAAGGTGGGCCATGCCGCACGCGACGCCGGCCACGCGACGGCCCACGCCGCGAAAACCGTCGGCCACGGCATTGCGGATGCGTCGAAACATGGCTATCACGCCGTCAAGGACGCATTCCACAAGCACGACTCCAAATAAGCGCACCACATAGCGCACCACATAACGCACCACATAACGCACCAGCCGGCATCGCTGCGGCGTCAAGGCGAGTCAAGGCCAATCAAGGTGAATCGCGCTCCATCTCGACTTCGGCCCGCAGACTATCCACGTCGCGGTAAATCGACGCGGCAGCGATCACACGTCCGGCTCGCTTGTAGCGCAGCACGCAGTCGCGCGCCGCAATACTGCCTTCAATCAAGAGTTCATCCCAGCTTTCCGCGTGCCCGACGTAGTTGATCGGAACGTCGTAGTGCTGGCTCCAGAAGAACGGCACGGCATCGAATTTCTCATGTCCGCCGATCAGGTTCATCGCTGCGGTTTGCCCCTGACGTTGCGCGACGACCCAATGCTCGACGCGAATGTCCGCACCGCTGTGCGGATCGGGCCAGCGCGCGATATCGCCCGCAGCGAAGATGCCGGGCACACTCGTCTGCAGGCAGGCATCGACCACCACGCCCCGGTTGATCGCGAGGCCCGCCTGCTCGGCCAGCGTCAGTCGCGGCCGCACGCCGACGCCAGCCACAACGAGGTCGGCCTCCACGCTGCCGCCCGCTTTGAGCGATACACGCTGCACGTCGATGGCGTCGACGGTGTTCTCCAGATGAAACACGACACCGTGTTCCTCATGCAGCTGACGCACGAAATCACCCATCTCCGGGCCCAGCACACGCTCCATCGGACGCCGCTCGGGCGCCACGACATGTACTTCGAGTCCACGCGTGCGCAATGACGCCGCCACTTCCAGTCCGATAAAGCTGGCTCCGATCACGACCACGCGCCGCGCACTCGCCGCGCGAGCGATGATGGCGCGACTGTCGGCCAGCGAGCGAAGCGTATAAACGTGCGGCAAATCCATGCCGGGGATCGGCAAGCGAATCGCTTCCGCGCCGGTCGCCAGCAACAGGCGATCGTAGGGCACCCTGCTGCCATCCGCGAGTTCCACTTCCCGCGCGGCGATGTCGAGGCGTACTGCGTTGGCCTTGAGCCGCAAATCGATGCGTTGATCCGCGTAGAAGGCATCGTCGCGAAGCCAGACCCACTCCTCGGGCGCGCCGCCGGCCAGGTAGTCTTTGGAGAGATTAGGACGGTCCACGGGCGCTGCGTCGTCGTCGCTCAGCATCGTCAGACTGCCTGCGTAGCCGAGCCGCCGTAGACGCTCGGCAGCGGCAAAACCCGCCGCCCCTGCGCCGACGATGACGATTTTCTGCGGCGCTCCAGCGGGCACGGACACGGAACCGGCGGCTGGAGCAAGCTTGTGCAGCACAAAGACCTTGTCGCCGCGAATGGCCGTGGACCAGCACGAGACCGGACTCAGCGCCGGCGCACGCACCGCCTCGCCCGTACGCAGGTTGAAGCATGCGTGATGCCACGGGCACCGTACCGTGTCTCCGACGATCAACCCTTCGGAGAGCGGCCCGTGATAGTGCGTACAGGCCGCATCGACCGCGAGGAATTCATCGCCAACCCGCGCGATCATGACCGTGTCGTCACCAACATGGCCCGCCAACAGGCCAGTTGTGCCAAAAGATTCGAGGGGCACGCCCTGGGCCAGGTCGGGACCGTTTTCACTTCCTGTATCACTGCTCATGCGAACCTCCACGAGTCAATGGTGCAATGTGCCCCGCGCGCCGGGAGCGGGCTGGCCGGGCACTGCTCCTGCCGCGCCGACGCGCGCGCGTAACCATGCGTCGAACGCGTCATGCACTTCCGCGTGCCGCAACGCAAAGTCGACCGTTGCCTGGAGATACCCCAGTTTGGTGCCGCAGTCGTAGCGCGTACCCTCGAATTCATAGGCCAGCACCTGCTCGTCCTTGAGCATCGAATGAATCGCGGCGGTCAACTGAATCTCGCCGTTCCCGGCCGGTTTGACCCGGCGCAGATGCGAGAAAATACTCGGCATCAGCACATAGCGCCCAGCCACGCCAAAACTGGATGGCGCCGTTTCGGGCGAAGGTTTCTCCACGATGTCGCTGACGGCGATGATCCGCTCGTCCCAATGCCGTCCGTCGATCACGCCGTGACTCGATGCTTCGCCTGACTCGAATTCTTCGACGGCCACGACCGAAGAGTCGTAGTGGCTGAAGATGGGCACCATTTGCGCGAGGACGGGCGGCTTGCCCTCAAGCAGATCGTCGGCAAGGACCACCGCAAAGGGTTCGTCTCCGATCAGCTTCTCCGCACAGAGCACAGCGTGACCGAGTCCGAGCGGTTCGGCTTGCCGCACGTAGATACATTCGACCCCGGGTGGCTTGATGCTCTGCACGAGCTCGACGAGGCTCTGACTGCCTCGTGCTCTTAAAACATGTTCGACTTCGTACGATTTGTCGAAATGGTCTTCAATCACACGTTTTCCGCGCCCCGTCACGAATATCAATTCGGTAATCCCGGCGGCGATGGCTTCTTCAACGGCATATTGGATGAGTGGCTTGTCGATCACGGGCAGCATTTCCTTCGGACTCGCTTTGGTCGCCGGTAGAAAGCGCGTATCGATTCCCGCTACCGGGAACACTGCCTTATGAACACCCAGCATGATGACCTCACCCTTTCTGGTAGAGCCAGACGCAACGTTTGCCAACTTCAAACCAGCACTGCCCGCGAGACCTGCGTTCATTGTAGAACTAGCGTCGACGCGAAGTGAGCACGTTCGATGCGACAGGTCGCGTGTTTTGACGCGTAATGAATAAATTGCTCGTCACGATCGCGAAGCGAGCCGCCTGCGCGGAAATCGTCTTTCAAATTGGGGGGTTTTCGCATCGGCATGACCGGGCGACATACGGGTGAGCGAGACGTGGCAGAACGCGTGAAGCGCGCCGATCTGGCTTTGTATCGTGCGAAGGAGACCGGGAGAAACCGGGTCGAGGTGGGTTGATATCGCTCGCGCGTGTTGCAACGTGTTGCGACGTATTGCGACGTTGTGCGACGTTGTGCGTGTCAAACGAGCCGTGTCGCAAGAGCGGCCAGATTCGCCCCTGTCACCGTAGCGCAAAGGATTCACGCTGCCATCTCGCGGTCATCGCGATTTGGCCGATCCTTGCTTTGCAGCCGTCTTTGCAGCCGCCTTCGTGGCCGTACGCGTCGATTTCACGCCGCGCCCCGTGCGCTGCACGGCGGCATCCGTATCCAGCGGCTTCGGAGTAACGGCGTCGCGTTCCTGCGCGCGCGCATCCTGCGTTGCGCGCAAGGCATCCAGATGACCTTCGAGCACGCCCGCCCGATGGTGCAGATCGCCCAATTGCGACTGCAAAGACTGGATCTCGGCGCGGGCATTCTCCTCGGCGCGGGCAACGCGTTGCAGTTGTGCGTTCGCAGTGCGCTCGCGCTCGATTTCCAGCAGCACGCGCTTTTCCGACGCCTCGAGACGCGTCTCGGCGAGTTCCGTGCTCGCCCGCTGCGTATCGAGTTGCGCGGCGAACTCGGCGCGCACTTGCGCGAGCGCCGCATCGCGCTCGCGGATTTCCTGCTGGAAGCGCGCGAGTTCGCTCTTTAGCGCGCCGTTCTCCGCCTCGGTCGCGGCTTGCGCCTGCTCCAGTTCGTGGATGCGGACCTGCGCCGCGAGCAACGCACCCGTACGCTGCTCCAGCGCGAGTTCGGTGCGCATGAGATCCGCCTCGCGCGCGGTGACCGAAACTTGAGCCGCCTCGCTCACTTGCTCGACCTCTTCGCGCAACGCGGCCAGCGACGCCTGCGCCGCCGCATTCGCGCGTATCCATAGCGCACCGATGAATTCGCCCGCAGCGCCTTGCAGATCTTCCGGCAAATCCGCATGCTCGATTCGCACGCGGCTCTTTTCGCGCAAATCGGACCAGAATTCGGCCAGCACGGTAGTGGGCGTGCCCATGCTGCCGCGCCGCACCAGCTGATAGAGCCGGTTGGCCGTAGGCGTGATGCCGAAGCGGAAGAACATGAGCGCACATACTTCGCGATAGAGCTCGCGGGTTTTCGGGAACTCGGCCTTCAACCGCTCGATTTCGGTGGCAAGGCGGGTTTCGTCGGCAATCGCGTCGGGCATGGCTTAATCATCCGGGAAGCAAGCGTAAATAATACGATGTAAAACGTTGAATTTCCAACTTACGTCCGGCTCATTTGCCCGCTCATTTGTCGGATATCAGGCCGCCGAGCCGCACCGGTTCATCGCGCCTGCGCAGCCGATGCGCTCCCCTGCACCGTGCCGAATACGCCAATTCGTTCGTCGTGTGCGGTGACGAACTGTCCTTCAGTGGCGTTGTGATCTGATGGAATTGCGCGGTTGCGTAACTTGCACCCTCGTTGCACCCTCATTGCAGCCGCGCCGACGTGCCAAAAAACAGACACGCGTGAATAAATATCGAAGTAAGTGCGCGAAAGGCGCATGCTGGTACGCGCGATGCTGCGAAGTTGTTTAGGGAAACGAGCGTTTCTCCACCACGCTACGCAGCCGACGTACCACAACCGGGCGCCCATGCGCAAAACGAGTCGAAGAAGCGAACTGGCCGCGATATCCGTCTCTGCTCGGAACATTGCGCCAAGTTCTCTCGCCATAGACTGGTTTCGAGACCGGATAACAGCCGGGCGCGACCACCGGGACAGAAGTAATGGGGGCAGCAATGAGAGTCAATAACTGGATTGTGGTGCTGGACTGCGCATACATGGAGTACACGAGCTGGCGCGGCAAGAATGTCTACCGGCGCACCGTCGCCTACGATCGGGTCGTGTGGTGTTAAAGCGCAGCGCCCAGGGTTCGCCGCCGGGTAACAGTTGAATCCGGTTGAATTTTTTACTTGTTGCCTGCGAAACAACGAAGCGAACCGCGTGCGGTGCGGGTGCAAGACTCCCGCAACGCATCGTGTTCGAGCCAGTTAAATAATGCGCTGAACCGCCCGGGCCGAACCTGTGATGTCCTGACCGAAGCCGGCAATCGTATTGCAGCCCGCCAACGAAAACACAGTGCCCGCCAGCAGCGCTATCGCCACACAACGTTTAATCATTTACACCTCACGCCTGATAAGAAAACGGAATCATAAAGTCATTACGTCCTATATAACGGCGCGATGATGCCATTTCTTGACAGGCCCATGCCAGGGCAGCCGAGACTACGCTGGCAAGGGCATGCGCGGCGCGGCGTTTCAGTCCTCGCTGCCCGACGTTCGGATACGCTCAATCGGCCCAGGCGAACTCGGCGGTGAAGTGCCGCAAGAATTTGGGTTGCTTGACGATCGTCACGCCGCGGATGCTCGCCGCGCTCGCCTTGACTTCGGCGATGACTTCAGCCGCATAGTCGAAGTGCGATTGCGTGTACATGCGGCGCGGAAACGCCAGTCGCAGCAGCTCCATCTTGTGATAAGTCTCGCTGCCGTCGTCGAGGCGTTTGCCGAACATGACCGAACCAATCTCGACACCGCGGATCCCGCCTTCGAGATACAGCGCATTGCACAGCGCCCACGCCGGATAGTGCGCGACCGGCATATCGGGCAGCACCGTGCGCGCGTCGATATACACGGCATGGCCGCCGGTCGGCTTCACGTAGCCGACACCCGCCGCATCGAGCTTTTCGCCGAGATACTCGGCGGTGCGCAAACGGTAGCGCAGGTAGTCCTCGTCGAGTCCCTCTTCGAGGCCGACGGCGAGCGCTTCGAGGTCGCGTCCGGCGAGCCCGCCATAGGTCGGGAAACCCTCCATCATGATCAGGTTGTTGCGGATCGCATCGATCCAGCAATCGTCGCGCAGCACGATAAAACCGCCGATGTTGACCATGCCGTCCTTCTTGGCGCTCATCGTCGCGCCATCGGCATAGGAGAACATCTCGGCGGCGATATCGGCAACCGGCGTATTGGCGTAGCCCGGCTCGCGCATCTTGATGAACATCGCGTTCTCGGCGAAGCGGCAGATGTCGAGAACGAGCGGCTTGCCGTACTGCTTGAGCAGCTTCGAGTAAGCGCGAATGTTCGCCATCGATACAGGCTGACCACCGCCCGTATTGTTGGTGACGGTCAGCATGCCGAACGGGATGCGGTCTCCCTCGGATTTGAGCAGCGCCTCGGCACGCGCGAGATCGATGTCGCCCTTGAACGGATGAACGAGGCTCGGCTGCAAGCCTTCGGGAATGACCAGATCGACGGCTTCGACGCCGAGGTATTCGAGGTTCGCGCGCGTCGTGTCGAAGTGGCAGTTGTTGGGAACGATGTCGCCGCTCTTGCAGGTCGCCGTGAACAGCACCTTCTCAGCCGCACGGCCCTGGTGGGTGGGCACGACGTGCAGCATGCCGGTGATCTTGCGGATCGTTGCTTCGAGCCGGTAAAAACTCCGGGCGCCGGCGTAGCTCTCGTCGCCCTCCATAATCGCGCCCCACTGGCGCGAGGACATCGCGCCAGTGCCGGAGTCGGTCAGCCAGTCGATCAGCACGTCCTCGGCGCGCAACTTGAAGACATTGAGCTTCGCCTCTTCGAGCATGCGCACGCGTTCTTCACGCGCGGTCATGCGGATGGGCTCGACGCTCTTGATGCGGAAGGGTTCGATGAGTGTTTTCGGCATGGTGTCTCCCCGATGCATATTTTGGAAAGCGCCAAAAGTATGTCGGGGCGACACGGCACGGTGTCGGTTTTTCGCAACGTTTCTGAAAAATTCTCGATCGTGCGCATGCAGCGCAAGGTCGATGCATCAGGGAATCGACACCGCTTGCAGCCGCCGCTGCGAGCGTTCGGAGGTCATGCAATGAATGGCCCGTGCTGAAACAAGGGGGCAAAAGAAAAGCGAGCACGGCATCGACGCGCTCGCTTTTGGCCGTTCAGGCGATGAATGCGCAGCGTGCATTCATCGATATTGCCGTGATTCGACTGTGCAATCGCACGCGCCTTAAACCGCTTTCGAAGGACGGCCGGTCTTGACGGTTTCAACGGCGGCAATCGCCGCGAGGAGGCGTTTCTCGGACGTCGACTCAAGCAACTGCAAACCAGCACGCAGCAGCTCGCTCTTCTTCACTGTGACGCCCGCATCGAGACACTTCTTCTTGAGGATTGCAATCTTCTCGTAGTCGGTCTTGGGCATCGTGAAACTGTCGCGCACCACCTTTTCCTTCTTTGCGCTGACCTTTTTCGGGTTTTCTTTCTTCGTGCGAGCGGATTTACCGTTCAGAGCCGGTTCGGCAGCCACGACCTCGGTCGCTTCCGGCTTGGCCTTGGCCTCCGTTGCTTCCGGTTTGGCCTTGGCCTTCGTCTTCACGCGCGTAGCCGCGGCACTGCGCTTCGCGGATTTGGCCGCGGGCTTTTCCACCGGTTTTTCTTCATGTGCTTCGGCGGATTTCGGGAAATGAAAAGCCTTTTTCGTGGGCTCACGCAGGTTTGGATTGGTCATGTTGGTCACCCGTATCACGGAGAAAACAGTATATACCGTTTCCCACGTTTGTAGCTAATTTACACGCCGGACAGGATTCGGCCACGCTTTCCTGGCATGATTGAAAGAAACGGGCGGACGTTCCGCCATGAACATAGCGTCATGATTTCCGGCCTGATTTGCATTGGAATGCAAATCAATCAGGTCACAGAACGCGGATGCCGCCTGCGAATCGCAGTCGGCTGAAAAACCTTAAACTACCCGAATGCACCACTACGCCGCCCTGCTGCGTGCCGTGAATGTCGGCGGCACCGGCAAACTCTCCATGGCCGAACTGCGCGCGATGTGCGAACAGCTCGGCTTTGCTACCGTTCGCACGTATATCGCAAGCGGCAACGTCGTCTTCGAAAGCGCGCTTTCCGAGGCCAATATCAAGGCCGCACTGGAACGCACGCTCAAGGCCTACGCCGGAAAACCCGTTGGCGTGCTGGTGCGAACCGGCAAGGAACTCGCTGCGATTGTCGACGCCAATCCGTTTGCATCTGCGCAGCCCGACCGAACCGTTGCGATCTTTCTCGACGCAGCACCGCCTGCGAATACGCTCGCCACCGCGAGCGGCATTAATACGGAAGAAATTGCGTTGGGAACGCGTGAAATTTACGTCCATTATCCAGACGGAATCGCGCGCTCAAAACTGAAAATCCCCGCCGCCCAAATGGGGACCGCCCGTAATATGAATACCGTTGCCAGACTGGCCGAATGGACTGCCTCGCGTCCGGCATAACCGCGATTGATGCATTGAACGGACGACACGGCACACGCCTGATGACGCGGTCGCGCCGCAAGAGGCGAGCGGTTCAGATCACGACCGCGAGCTGGCGCGTCGGATGACTCGGGTTGTTGGTGTCCTGATCATCGAACAACTGGAACCTGTCGAGCAGCGATATGGACGTCGTCACGTGGCCCAGGTCATGACTCGGCAACTGCGGTTGCGTTTGCGTTTACGTTTGCATCTGTGGCCGGAACTCCGGTTTGTATGCGGGGAAAGATGACGCGCCGTCGTGCATATTCATTCCGCCGCACGAAGCACGGCGTCGCAATGCGCGCCGCTCACGCACATTCGATACGGTTACGGCCGTTTCTCTTCGCGCGGTATAGCGCGAAGTCGCTGCGCGATAGCGTCATTTCGGCGCTCGAATCCACGGCGGTCATCTCGGTGATGCCGATACTCACGGCGAGCGAAACCGGCTCGTTGCCGCCCATGAGCGGCTGCTCCGCGATACAGCGCTGGATACGCTGCCCGACCGCACGTGCGGATTCGAGATTCGCCGCGCCGAGCACGATTGCGAACTCCTCACCGCCAATTCGGCCCGCGACGTCGCCCGTGCGCAAATGCGTGCGCAGAATATCGGCGAAGTGGCGCAGCGCACGATCGCCGACCGCGTGGCCCCAGCGATCGTTGATCGACTTGAAGTGATCGAGGTCGCACATCAGCACGGCGGCCGACGGGCCGCCCGTGCAGCGCAATTGCGCAAGCTGTGCTTCCAGGCGCGCCATGAAGTGACGGCGATTCGAGAGGCCCGTGAGGCCATCGGTCGTGGCGAATTCATGCAACTCGGCTTCGATGCGCTTGCGTTCGGTTACGTCGGTAATGAAGCCGTGCCATACCGTGACGCCGCCTGCGAGCCGCTGCGGCTTCGCATCGCCCTGCCGCCAGCGCAGACCCTGCACCGGCAATTGCACGCGATATTCGAGGTGCCACGGCGCAAGACGCGCGGCAGACTCCGCAAACGAGGCGAGCCATATCTCCAGGTCGTCGGGATGAATCAGCGCGTCGACGCAGGAAGCGTCTTCCGCAACGGCTTCCGGCGTCAATTCGTAGATCTCGGCAATGCCCGCGCTCGCGTATGGAAACGAAACGTGCCCGCCCGGCGTACGGCGGCACTTGAATACGAGCCCGGGCACCTCGTTGGTGAGATTGGTGATGAGGTTCACCGTTTCGCGCAGGCGCTCGGCCATTTCGCGCGTCGACGTGATATCGGTCGTCGTGCCGATCATACGCAACGCGCGCCCTTCACTGTCACGGCTCATCACTTTGCCGCGGCTGCAAATCCACTTGTAGCGGCCGTCCTTGCAGCGGATGCGATGCTCGACCTCGTAGATTTCGGTGCGGCCGTCGAAATGCGCCTGCATTGCAGCCTTCACGTAATCGGCGTCGTCGGGATGCAAACGTTGGTAGCTGTCCTCGATGCGGTTCGTCACCTCGTCTTCGGTATAACCGAGCATCGCCTTCCAGCCCGTCGAATAGCGGATCTCGCCCGTCACGACATCGCGGTCCCAGACGCCCGTGCCGCTGCCGCCGATCGCAAGCGTGAGCAACCGTTCGCGCGCACGCATCGCTTCGGTTTCGATTTCGGCTTCGGCTTCGGTTTGTGCTTCTTGGCGCTGGGCTGCATTGCTTGCGTGCTGACCCACGAGCGCCGATGCGAGGCGCGCGAAATCGTCGAGACTCGTGCGCTCGGTGTCGCTCAGGTCGCGCGGCGCGTGGTCGATCAGACACAGGCTGCCGATGCGCTCGCCCGCAGCGTCGCGCAACGGCCAGGCCGCGGCGAAGCGAAACGGCAAGGCGCGCGCCGTGGACAGACAGGTGCGCCATGCCGGGACCGTGTTCGTGTCGGCAACGACCAGCGGTTCGCTGGCCCATGCGCCGCTCGCGTCCTGCAGCCCGCGCAGTGCCTCGCGCAACGGCGCGTCGAGTCCCGCGCCGCTCCAGCCGCCATTGGATTCCCCCGGTATCACGCAGGCAGCCGTTACACCGAAATAGCGCTCGGCCAGCCGCATTAGCGTGTCAAGCCGCAAATCCGTCTCGGGAATCGTTGCGCGGACACCTTGCGGTGCGGATGAGGCAGCCTGTGCTTCGGCAGGTAGCGGCGTGGCGGACATAGCGGGTTTAGCTCGTATAGCAGGCGTGTGGTCTGGAACGAGCGCCTAGTATATAGCGCACGTTTCACGCCGAAATGACACACCGTGTAGTGACTGTCCTCAACCAGCACATTGCCGCCGCCCCTGCAAAAAGGCGGGCATTGCGCCCGCCCTGCGTTTCACTGCGGATCAATTCGTCTTGCGTGCATTCAGCTGCGCGTAGACATCGTGCGACACCCGCAGCAGCACGTCGCGGTCAATGCCGCCCGAAAGCGCGTAACCGAAATCGCCATCGACCCAGTAGAACACGTTCACCGGACCATCCTGATACAGCTTGAACGCCGTGGTGTTCGAACTGACCTTGCGATGCGAGATGCAAAGCGTGATGCGCTCGCCCTGCGCGTTGTGATACATGAACTGCGCGATTTGCGTGCCGTGTTCGCTGGGCAACAGCCTTCCGCCCGCGAGTTTGAAGCCGCTTGTTTCGAGCATCGGCGGATGAACATGGGTGCCGAGCCGGTTCGACAGCCACTGGACGAAGTCCTGTTCCTGCGAACGGCGGCTCATGTTGTCCGGGCGCGCGATCTCGGGCATGTAGACCACATGCGCAAACGCCGCCTGGCGCGCGAAAAGCTCGCTGCTGTCCGCACTGACCGCGTGAATATCGCTGCCGTTCGTCGAAGACGTCATCGCGTCCGTGCCGAAATGCACGCCCCAGCCGATGCCGATGCCCATCACGAGCGCCGCCGCCATCCCCGCAAAACGCGGCCAGTTCGCGGCCTCATGCTTACGTTGCCCTTCGGGCGCGGAACGCAGCTGCGCGGGCACAGGCTCGCTCAAGATGCGGTCATAGCGGTCGTGCAGCAGATGGTTCAGCGAAAAATAGTCGCTCACGCGCGCAGCAGAATCGGGACGGCGTGCGAGTTCGCGCTCGACATCCGCCCTGCGCGATTCCGGTAGCGCGCCGTCCACATAGGCGTGGAGTTCCTCTTCCGTAACCGGATTCATTTGATCGCTCATCGCACCACCTTCAGGTTCGCCCGCGGAACCGCACCCGCCATGAGCGCACGCAGCCGCTCACGCCCCCTCGAAAGACGCGACATGACCGTGCCAATCGGAATGTCGAGCGCCAGCGCCACATCGGCGTAACTCATTTCTTCGAGGCCCACCAGCAGCACGACCTCGCGCTGCTCGTCGGGCAGACGTTGCAGCGCATAGTCGAGATCGCGCACCTCCAGCGTGCCCAGCTGGCTCGATGGGACCGCGTATTCGGCCTCCGGGATGCTCTCGTCATCGACGGAGACATGCGTGCCGCGCGCCGAGGATTTGCGTACCTGGTTGACGAAGATGTTGTGCATGATCGTGAAGAGCCAGGCGCGCAGGTCGGTGCCCGTGCGAAAGAGGCCTGTGCGTCCGAGCGCGCGCTCCAGCGTGTCCTGCACGAGGTCGTCCGCCAGCTCGCGGTTGTTGATTAACGCCCGCGCGTAGCGGCGCAGGCGCGGCACGTGTTCGATCAGTTCGTCACGGATGTTCATGTCCCGCTCTCGTTCGCTTGCTCAACCTGGTTCGCGCGCACTCGAAAAAATCGAAAAAAAAAAGAGTGAGATTCCCAACCTTTCAATCACGTAAGGTTTGGATATTTCGCTAACACCTGCTGGAAGGCTTTATTCCAGCATGCGAACACCTTTAATCGGTCGCTGCGCGCGTGTATCTCAAGGTTCGGCTGCACCGCGCCGTTGCGGGCTGGCGCAACGCGGATTATGCGGGTACGCCTGAGGCGTGTTGCCGCAGCGCCGCGCCCCCCTCCGCCCCCGGTTTTCGCCATGCTCCGGCGCACACGCAACGGCGATTCCCGCTCTGCGCGCGCTGCGCAACGCGGCAGACCTTCTGTGACCAGTCGAAATTTCAAAGTCGGCTAGCGCGCGAAAGCGCGCCCTCGCCGGACACGTGCGTGCCCCATTTGTGAGAGACTGGCGCGTTTTCACAGATCTCCCGGCCCGGCGGCTCAACTGCGTCCGCGCCCATCGCGAAAGTTTGCGAACGGTGCATCGTGGCCTCGCGGTATAGCAAGGTATCCGCGCGACAAGCTCACGCCGTCCCACCGGGAACCACAATGTCGGACATACCCTATACCCAGCTGCGCCCCACGGGCCGACGCGGACTTGCCACCGGCCTGTTCGTCATGATCCTGGCGGCTGGCACGCTCTATGTTGTCCAGCATCTCGTCGTAGACTTGCGCGCCGTGCGCGAAAGCTCAGCACTCCCCTTTGTCCTCCTCGGTCTCGCCCTCGTCATCGCGCTCGGCTTCGAATTCGTGAACGGATTTCACGACACCGCGAACGCCGTTGCCACCGTCATCTATACGAACTCACTCGATCCGCATCTCGCCGTGGTCTGGTCGGGCGCGTGGAATTTTCTCGGCGTGCTCGTTTCGAGCGGCGCCGTCGCGTTCGGCATCCTGCAGTTGCTGCCGGTCGAGCTGATCCTTCAGGTGGGCAGCCATGCGGGCTTCGCAATGGTCTTCGCGCTGCTCATCGCCGCGATCATCTGGAATCTCAGCACCTGGTATTTCGGCCTGCCCTCGTCCAGCTCGCACACGCTCGTGGGCTCGATCATCGGCGTGGGCATCATGAACCAGCTGATCAACGGCCCCTCCGGCACGAGCGGCGTCGACTGGAGCCAGGCGGGCGGCGTCGGCAAGGCGCTGCTGTTCTCGCCGGTCGTCGGCTTCCTGTTTTCAGGCCTGCTGTTCATCGTGCTGAAATTCCTCGTGCGCGTGCCGAAGCTCTACAGCCAGCCGCAAGGCCACGAGCCGCCGCCGTTCTGGATCCGCGCGCTGCTCGTGGCAACCTGCACGGGCGTATCGTTCGCGCACGGTTCGAACGACGGCCAGAAAGGCATGGGCCTCATCATGCTGATCCTGATTGGCGTGGTGCCGACGGCCTACGCACTCAACAAGGCCGTGACGCCTGCCGAAACCAGCACGTTCGTTGCGGTCGCACGCCACGCGTCCGCGACGCTCGGGCGCTATACGCAAGACGCGCCGCCCGGGCACCCGCGCGCGGAAGTCGAGGCGTTTGTGCGCACGCATCGACTCAAGCCGGCCACGCTACCCGCGCTGCGCCAGCTCACCGACACCATCGCCGACCAGGTGAGCAGCTCGGGTTCGATGGCGGCCGTGCCGCAGTCGATGGTCGATAACGTGCGCAACAACATGTACGTGGCGTCCGAGGCGATTCGCCTGATGGATAAAGCCCGAACACCCGCCTTCGCTCCAGAGGATGCAGCGGCACTCGGCGCATTCCGCAAACAAATGGATCACGCAACCAAGTTCATTCCCACCTGGGTGAAAGTAGCCGTGGCGATTGCGCTCGGGCTCGGCACGATGGTGGGATGGAAGCGCATCGTCGTGACGGTGGGCGAAAAGATCGGCAAGCAGCACCTCACGTATGGGCAGGGCGCGTCGGCAGAAGCGGTCGCCATGCTCACCATCGGCATGGCCGACATGTACGGTCTGCCCGTCTCCACCACGCACGTCCTCGCCTCGGGCGTGGCCGGCACGATGGCCGCCAACGGCTCCGGGCTCCAGTGGCCCACGGTGCGCAATCTGATCCTGGCCTGGGTGCTCACGCTGCCCGCGTCGATTGCGTTGTCAGCGGCCCTTTACTGGGTGTTCAGGCAGGTATTCTGAATCAGTGGGCCGACGGGCGAGATCGTCCGCCAGCCGCGTGCACAATGCGCCGACCGCGCTCGCGACAGGCACGCGCCACCCGATCGGTGCGGCCACATCGAAGCCGAAGCGAAGCGCCGTCTGCGACGCACCCGCTGCGCGCGCCCGGCAACGAAACGTCACGATATGCCGATGCGTGCGCGCGGCGGCCCGCCGCCTGCGCGGCGACAGTCGCATGACGGCGCGAAGTTCGAGCGCGGAATCGTCCGGCGCGATTTCGCACGACTCGATCGACCACGCCACGCCGCTGCGTTCCTGGCCGCGCAACGCGGCGAGCACGCGCTGCCATAATTGATCGGGCGGCAGCGGCACGATTCGCTCCTGCCCGGCGTGCTGTGCCCGATGCAGTGTGTAGAGCGCCCAGCCATTGCCGTAGACGAGCACCGCACCGCCCATCACGAGCGCCCATTGCAGCAGGCTCGCCAGCCACCGCACTTCGTTGTGGAGCGCGAACGGCGCGAACAGCATAGCGACGAGCTTGTGCGCGAGCAGATAGAGCGCGAAGAACACTGCGACAATCGCGCCGAAACTGAACAGCCAGACATAGCGCGGATCGTTGAGATGCACGCGCGCGGCACCATGCTGCTGCGGCGCGCCATCGACCGGATGCGCCGCGTCCGCCATCACCTGATCGCGTAATTGCGCGGCCTGCGCACGCCCACGCGCGGCCTGATCGTGCAGGCTCACGAGTTCCGTGAGCAAAGCATCGCGTTCGGCCTTCATGCGCAGCAGTTCGTCGAGGCCGCGCACCTTTTCCATGTGCAGCGCACCCAGCTCTACCCGCACGCGCTCACGTTGCGTCTGCAACTGCCGCAAAGCAGCGTGCAGCGTTTCGATCTGTTCGCGTCCTGGCGTCGAATGGCTCGACGGCGCTTCGTGATGCTCCGACCAGTAACGATCGAGCACCTCGCGCGCGTGCTTCATGTTCTTGAATTGCTCGTTGGCCCAGTGCTGCTGCGCGGGCGTCGAATGCCGCCACTTGTCGGGATGGAGAATCTGCGCGAGTTGCCGGTATTTGCGCGTGATTTCGGCCGCAGACGCCCCCGGCTCCAGGTCGAGCCGATAGTAGAGCCGGTCGTAATCGACCGGATGGCCCGGATCGCGATTCGCCATGGCCGCCGTCTTTCTTCAGTTGAATTGCCGTACGCAGAGGTTGAAGCAAATGCTTCAGTCACGGTAATCCACGTATCCACGCGGCGCAAGGTTGCTTTACGCGTGTCAACCCCGGCGTGTGAACCCCGGCGAAATTACAGCGCTAATAGTGATCGAATGCCGACCGCAAAAGGACGATATGCGCAAAATGCAAGCGAGACTCAAGTGACACTTCACCGGTTACGTGCGCATCGCCATATCGTAAACGCGGTATATACCAGCCGCCGCATGCAGGAAAATTGCGGATACACTCAAGTTTCTCAAACCCACTCCAAACCATCCCATGATCGCAGAATGGATTCTCGAACAGACGACCGACGCCCTCATTTACGCCGGTCGTGATGGAAAGATCGTCCGCTGGAACGCGGCAGCGAGCCACATGTTCGGCTTCAGCAAGGAAGAAGCGCTCGGCGCAAGTCTCGATCTCATCATTCCCGAACATCTGCGCGCACCGCACTGGAAAGGCTTCGATGCTGCCGTCGCGAGCGGCGTCACGCGGCTCGGCGGCCGTCCGACGCTCACGCGTGCGGCGCACAAGAATGGACAGAAGCTTTACGTCGAAATGTCCTTCGCAATCGTGAAGGACGACGACGCTCAGGTCATCGGTTCAGTGGCCATGGCGCGTGACGTGACCGAACGCGTGGAACGCGAACGCGCCGCGCGCGCAGCCGCACAAACACAGTCGCAATAAGGTTGAACTGCCGGCGTGCAGACAACGCGCGGCCGCACACCGTCACGGCTCCAGATTGAACCGCCCGCCCACGTTGGCGGGTGATGCGCTTCGGGAAACCGAAGCCATGCTCGCGCGGTAGCGCGAGTCGCAGGGGGAGTCATCATGTTTCGGCAAGCCGGTGCGTTGCTCTGCATCGCCTGCGCGTGGTCGGCCAGCGCGGGCGCGTTCGCGCAATCCATTCACATCGAGTCGGGCAGCTACGGCGCCAACTGCGGCGCGCGCGAGGGCAATGTCACGCGCGATCTCGCTGCGCACTGTAATGCGCTCGTCACATGCCGCTATGCAGTCGCGTCGGCAGCTAATGGTACAAGCGCGGGTACAAGCGCGGGCACAAACGCGGGTACAAACCCGGTTACAGGCCAACACGGCTGCCCGGCCGATCTGGTCGCCGAATGGTCCTGCGGACAAGGCATATTTCATCGCGCGATGGTTCGCGGCGCATCGAGACACAACGGCACGCTCGTGCTGACCTGCGTGCCGTCCACTGGCGCGGGCAAATGACGGGCACACGACGCCGCGCGCTTTCGCCACAGACCGCGGGCCGCCAGCGTATATCACCCTGTGATAATCTTTTCGCTTCCGCGAATATCACCCTGTGGTAATTTTTTTCGCACAATCTCTGCAATGGATGGCCGATGAAAACATCCACGCACGAACTGACCAAGTTGAATTTTGAGCAGCTCTCGGCGTTCCGGTATCAGATGAGACGCTTCGAGCGCTTCTCAGAACAGGCGGCCCAAGGCGCAGGCATCACGCCGCTTCAATATTTGCTGCTGTTGCACATCAAGGGTTACCCGGGCCGCGAATGGGCGACGATCGGCGAACTCGCCGAACGGCTCCAGGCGCAGCATCACGGCGTGGTCGCATTGGTCTCGCGCTGCGAGGTGCTGCAACTGGTCGTGCGCAAGGTGAGCGACAAAGACCGGCGGCAAGTTGAAGTTCATTTGCTCGATGCGGGTGAACAAATTCTCGTTCGTCTCGCAGAAATGCACCGCACCGAATTGCGCACACTCGAAGGCACATTCACGATTCCCCAAATCGAGAAGTGAATGTCGCGCGCCCGCATCGCGCTGCATCGATAAAGATGTCGATCCGATTGCAGGATCAGACGGAAAGCCACAGGAAATTCACGTGCATGCCGTTGCCGCGCTCATCCGGTGGCGACGCGTTCAGCGACGGCGCAGGCGCGCCGCTCGACAACCGATCGCCCGGCCACGTCGCAAGCGTGAACGGCACACTGAACTGCGGATCGAACGGTGGCAGCAAGGCGACAACCGGCAGCAGGATGGGAACTTCAGCGCGGTAACCATAGGATCGATGCGGCCCGGGAATGTCACGTTGGGTCCGTTGAGTGCGTTGAGTGCGTTGAGTGCGTTGAGTGCGTTGAGTGCGTTGAGTGCGTTGAGTGCGTTGAACGCCAGTATGCGTGCACGACGCGCCGCAGCATTGAACACCGGCACCCTGCGTCGAGCACGCGCCTTGCGCACCGGCCTGCACGCAAGGCACTGCGAACAAGGCAACGGCAAACGCCGAAGCTGTCACCATCGCCGTTACATCCAGATGGCTCGACACGCACCCTGAATTCACTGCGTCTCCTTTTCCGTGCCGGAACGCTCGCGTCATGACGTCCCGCGCGAAAGTGTCATCTGGCATGGCCGCGCACTGCATCGAGCGGACCATGCCGCCCATGCCGCGCCGCGCTGTCCGGCAGCGCTACAGTCCCCAGATGATGTCTGCGTGCACCGTGTCGGCCGCTCTCATCATGGTGATAAGGGGCCATGCACGCTGAGTGAGTTCGTTCGCGGCTGTGCGATTGCGACCGCGCGAATATTGCAGGGCGGATTCATGGCGTTCAGCGTCTGCAATTTCCGACTCCATGCGTTCTAGCGCATGATGTAGTTCGTCATGCAGAATAACGCCGCGCGCATCAAGCCGCCTGCCCATGAGGCCCAGCAGATATTGCGCGAGATCCCTGAGCATTACCACGTCAGGTGCGGCACGCGATTGAAACGTCACCAGCATAGTTGTTCTCCCCGGGCGCATAGCGTTTTTTCGCTGCCCGCCAACGGTGAAAAAGCCGGGGCCCAAGGTGGAACGGTCAAGCAGATCGGCGCAGATGCGCATCCCTCGGGGATGCGCACCATCCGTGCCAATCATGTCTGTATTCTGCGGCGAACCGCGTCGGATCTGGACGCCGCCCACCGTGGGCTTGCTTTTATTTTACGTCATGTTGTGATACGTTCAAGCCCATGCGCTACGCGCCTCATTGCAAATGCGATACTTGATCTGCACAGGCGTTGCATACGTGCCGCCGCGAAGCCCTCACGCGCAGGAGTCGAGATTGGGCGTGTACACGTATAGTTCATATGCGAACATGACCTGATCCAGTACCAGTAGTCCGCGTATATTGGTGATCTGCATGCTGTCCTATTGTTTCGACACACGACACATGATTGCTTTTATTTCGACAATTTGTTCATTCCAGCCGAACCAACTATCGGGTGAACAGCCGGGTAAACAGCAGGGTGAACAGCCGAAACACCAAAGTTACGCGCGCCGCAAATTCCCTATGGCTTAGCCAACACTTCAACCTGGACATTACGATTCGGAGGGGACAGCATGAGCTGGCCGAAACGTCGCCGCTGGGGCGTCAGCCCGCGCAAAAAGGCAGTGCAGCACGAATAGCACACGTAACCAGCCTGATCGTATGGCAGGGTTGGATACGAATTGATACGCAATGCGCTAGATTCTGATTTGAAGACCGGTACATCGCCACTGCGATATATCCGGGCGGGCGTATCGACAATGGGGGAATACTCGCCCTTCGTGTTTCATTCCTTGCCTTTACTTATTTCAGGTCTTCCCATTTAATAAGTACCTGCTTGAACGCGTAGCTCGAACGCGAAACCTGGAGATGCCATGAGTCATTTTCTGGATCGTCTGCGTTACTTCACTACGGCGCGCCCCCAATTTGCCGACGGCCACGGCGCCGTCACAGATGAAGACCGGCAATGGGAAGACGCATACCGCACGCGCTGGCAGCACGACAAAATCGTCCGTTCGACACACGGCGTCAACTGCACCGGTTCGTGCTCCTGGAAGATTTACGTGAAAGGCGGCATCGTCACGTGGGAAACGCAGCAGACGGACTATCCGCGCACGCGCCCCGACATGCCCAATCACGAACCGCGCGGCTGCTCGCGCGGCGCGTCGTATTCGTGGTACCTCTACAGCGCGAACCGCCTCAAATATCCGCTCATGCGCAGCGCGCTCGTCAAGCTGTGGCGCGAGAAGCGCCGCACGCTCGATCCGGTGGCCGCGTGGCAAGCCATCGTCGACGACGATCAGGCGCGTAAAAGTTATCAAACGCGTCGCGGCCTTGGCGGGTTCGTGCGCGCCAATTGGGACGAGGCCCTCGAAATCATTGCCGCCGCGAATGTGCATACCATCAAGCGCCACGGCCCCGATCGCGTGATCGGCTTCTCGCCGATTCCCGCCATGTCGATGGTGTCGTATGCGGCGGGCTCGCGTTATCTCTCGCTCATTGGCGGCGTGTGCCTCTCGTTCTACGACTGGTATTGCGACCTGCCGCCTGCCTCGCCGCAAACGTGGGGCGAGCAGACCGACGTGCCCGAATCCGCCGACTGGTACAACTCCGCCTTCATCATCATGTGGGGTTCGAACGTGCCGCAAACGCGCACGCCCGACGCCCACTTCCTCGTCGAATCGCGTTACCGCGGCACGAAGATCGTTTCCGTTTTTCCCGATTACGCCGAAGGCGCGAAATTCGGCGATATCTGGCTGCATCCGAAGCAAGGCACCGACGCGGCGCTCGCGCTGGCGATGGGACACGTGATCCTCAAGGAATTCCATCTCGCGGGCAAGAGCGCGTATTTCGCCGATTACTGCCGGCGCTTCACCGATATGCCGTGCCTCGTCACGCTCGTCGAGCGCGATGGCCGGTATGTGCCCGACCGCTATCTGCGCGCGAGCGATTTCAGCGACGCGCTCGGCCAGGCCAACAATCCCGAGTGGAAGACCGTAGCGATCGACTCGACGACGAACGCGTTCGTCGTGCCGGTCGGCTCGGTCGGTTTTCACTGGGGCCAGCAGGATGGCGGCGACCGCGGCAAGTGGAACCTGCGCGAAGAAACGGCCGAGGGCAACGCGTTCACACCGGCGCTGTCGCTCGTATCGGGTCATGACGATGTCGTCGACGTCGGCTTCCCCTACTTCGGCAATGTCGTGCATCCGCACTTCCCGCACACGGGACACGACTCGGTTCTGACGCGGCGCATCGGCGTGCGGCGCGTCGCGACTCGCGAGGGCGAGCGCCTCGTCGCCACGGTCTACGACCTCTTCGTCGCGAACTATGGACTCGATCAGGGTCTGGGCGGCAAGGACGTGGCAAAGAGCTACGACGACGATGTGCCCTACACGCCCGCCTGGCAGGAAGCGATCACCGGCGTCAAGCGCGACGACGTCATCAACGTCGCGCGGCAGTTCGCGGAAAACGCCGACAAGACCGAAGGGCGCTCGATGGTGATCATCGGCGCGGGCATCAATCACTGGTTCCACATGGATATGGCGTATCGCGCCATCATCAACATGCTCGTGATGTGCGGCTGCATCGGCAAGTCCGGCGGCGGCTGGTCGCATTACGTCGGTCAGGAGAAGTTGCGGCCGCAAACAGGCTGGACCGCGCTCGCCTTCGCACTCGACTGGAACCGGCCGCCGCGCCACATGAACGGCACGTCGTTCTTCTACGCGCACACCGACCAGTGGCGCTACGATCCGATGAATCCCACCGATCTGCTCTCGCCGCTCGCCGATAAATCGGCGTACCACGGCCTGCCGATCGACTACAACGTGCGGGCCGAACGCATGGGCTGGCTGCCCTCGGCGCCGCAACTCATGAGCAATCCGCTCGATCTCGGGCGCTCGCTCGACGATCCGTCGCAGGCGGGCGCCGAAGTCGCGCGCCGCCTCAAGGACGGCAGTCTCCAGCTCGCCTGCGAAGATCCCGACAATCCGGTTGCTTTCCCACGCAACATGTTCGTGTGGCGCTCGAATCTGCTCGGCTCATCGGGCAAGGGACACGAGTATTTCCTGAAGCACCTGCTCGGCACGACGAACGGCGTGCAGGGCGAAGAGGTCACGAAACACGGGCTGCCGCGCCCCGATGAAATCGCGTGGCACGAAGAAGCGCCGCAAGGCAAGCTCGATCTGCTCGTCACGCTGGACTTCCGCATGTCGACGACCTGCATGTATTCGGACATCGTGCTGCCCACGGCCACGTGGTACGAGAAGGACGACATGAACACGTCCGACATGCACCCGTTCATTCACCCGCTTTCGGCGGCCGTCGATCCGGCGTGGCAATCGCGCAGCGACTGGGAAATCTTCAAGGCCATCGCGAAGCGCTTCTCCGAAATGAGCAAGGGCCATCTCGGCGTCGAGCGCGACGTGGTGCTCGCGCCGATTGCGCACGACGCCCCCGGCGAGCTTGCCCAGCCGTTCGAGGTAAAGGACTGGAAACGCGGCGAATGCGAGCCGGTTCCGGGCAAGACGATGCCGTCCGTGATCACGATCGAGCGCCATTACCCCGAGACGTATCACCGTTTCACTTCGCTCGGCCCGCTGATGGACACGCTCGGCAACGGCGGCAAGGGCATTAGCTGGGACACGCAGTCGGAAGTCGACCATCTCGGCGACCTGAACTATCGTGCAGAGGCACCCGAAGCGGGCGACGCGCGGGGACGGCCGCGCATCGACACGGCTATCGACGCCGCCGAAGTCATTCTTTCGCTCGCGCCGGAAACCAACGGCGCGGTCGCGATGAAGGCCTGGCAGGCGCTCTCGTCCTTCACCGGCATCGACCACACACATTTGGCCGAAGCCCGCGCCGACGAGAAAATCCGCTTTCGCGACATTCAGGCCCAGCCGCGCAAGATCATTTCGTCGCCGACGTGGAGCGGGATCGAATCGGAACACGTTTCGTACAACGCGGGTTACACGAACGTTCACGAGCTGATTCCATGGCGCACGCTGAGCGGACGGCAGCAGCTTTACCAGGATCACGCGTGGATGCGTGCCTTCGGCGAAGAGTTGTGCGTCTACAAACCTCCGATCGACACCGGCAGCTACGAGAAGCTGTCCGGCGTGCGTTCGAACGGCAATCCGGAGATCGTGCTCAACTTCATCACGCCCCACCAGAAGTGGGGCATTCACAGCACGTACACCGACAATCTGCTGATGCTCACGCTCTCGCGCGGCGGGCCGATTGTCTGGATCTCGGAGAAGGACGCCGCGCAAATCGGCGTGGCCGATAACGACTGGATCGAGTGCTACAACGCGAATGGCGCGCTCTGCGCACGCGCCGTGGTGAGCCAGCGCATTCCGCGCGGCATGGTGCTGATGTACCACGCCCAGGAAAAGATCGTGAATACGCCGGGATCGGAGATCACCGGCACACGCGGCGGCATTCACAACTCGGTTACGCGCGTTGCGATCAAACCGACGCACATGATCGGCGGTTACGCACAGCTCTCATACGGTTTCAATTACTACGGCACAGTCGGCTCGAATCGCGACGAATTCCTCATCGTGCGCAAGATGAAGCGTGTCGACTGGCTCGACGAGGAAACGCCGGTCGGCGCCATGCCGCAAGCACTTCGCCAAGGAGAGACCTCATGAAAGTTCGTGCACAGATTGCAATGGTGCTGAACCTCGACAAGTGCATCGGCTGCCACACATGCTCCGTGACCTGTAAGAACGTCTGGACGAGCCGCGAGGGCATGGAATACGCGTGGTTCAACAACGTCGAAACGAAGCCCGGTATCGGCTATCCGAAGGATTGGGAAAACCAGGACCGCTGGCACGGCGGCTGGGTGCGCAAACCGGGCGGCGATATCGAGCCGCGTCAGGGCAGCAAGTGGCGGCTGCTCGCAAAGATTTTTGCCAATCCGCATCTGCCCGAAATCGACGACTACTACGAGCCGTTCACCTTCGACTACGCCCATCTGCAGGAAGCGGGCCACACGAATGCGATGCCGGTCGCACGGCCGCGCTCGCTCGTGAGCGGCGAACGCATGGAAAAGATCGAGTGGGGGCCGAACTGGGAAGAAATTCTCGGCGGCGAGTTCGAGAAACGCTCGAAGGACTATAACTTCGAGAACGTGCAAAAAGAGATCTACGGCGAGTTCGAAAACACCTTCATGATGTATCTGCCGCGGCTGTGCGAGCACTGCCTCAATCCCGCGTGCGTCGCTTCCTGCCCGTCCGGCTCGATCTACAAGCGCGAGGAAGACGGCATCGTGCTCATCGACCAGGACAAGTGCCGCGGCTGGCGCATGTGCGTCTCCGGTTGCCCGTACAAGAAAATCTATTTCAACTGGAAGAGCGGCAAGGCCGAAAAGTGCATCTTCTGCTATCCGCGTATCGAGGTCGGCCAGCCCACGGTCTGTTCCGAAACGTGCGTGGGGCGGATCCGCTACCTCGGCGTGCTGCTCTACGACGCCGACCGCATTCGCGAAGCGGCGAGCGTCGAGAAAGAAACCGATCTCTACCAGGCGCAACTCGACGTGTTCCTCGATCCGTTCGATCCCGCCGTGATCGAACAGGCCACGCGCGACGGCGTTCCGCAGGCGTGGCTCGAAGGCGCGCGGCGCTCGCCGGTCTACAAAATGGCGATCGACTGGAAGATCGCGTTCCCGCTGCATCCCGAGTACCGCACGCTGCCGATGGTCTGGTACGTACCGCCGCTCTCGCCGATCAATGCGGCGGCCAACAGCGGCGAACTCGGCATGAACGGCTGGCTGCCCGATGTCCACTCGCTGCGCATTCCGCTGCGCTATCTCGCGAACCTGCTGACCGCCGGCGACGAAAAACCCGTGCAGGTCGCGCTGGAACGGCTGCTGGCCATGCGCGCATTCATGCGCGCGCGCCAGGTCGACCGCGTGGATGCGCCACAGGTGCTCGATCAGGTCGGGTTGTCGCTCGCGCAGGTCGAGGACATGTACCGCTATCTCGCGATCGCCAATTACGAGGACCGCTTCGTGATTCCGTCGACGCACCGTGAATACGCGGAAGATGCCTTCGATCTGCGTTCGTCGTGCGGCTTCACGTTCGGCAACGGCTGCTCGGACGGGCGCACAGAAGCCAGTCTATTTGCACCGAAGACCGGGCGTCGCCAGATCCCGATCAAGGAGATCTGAGATGTTTGCAAGCCGTCCTCAACCCATGACCTACCGCCTGATCGCGACGCTTCTGGAATACCCGGAGCCCGCGCTCATCGAAGCGCTCGACGAAGTCCGCGCGATGGTGCGCGACGAGCGCGCGTTCGGAGCCGAGGTGCGCGAGAAGCTGGTACGCTTCGTCGACTATCTCGGCTCGCGCGAGTTGCTCGCGCTCCAGGAGAATTACGTCGCGCTGTTCGATCGCGGGCGCTCCACGTCGCTTCATCTGTTCGAGCACGTGCACGGCGAATCGCGCGATCGCGGCCAGGCGATGATCGATCTCCTGCAGATGTACGAGAAGCACGGCATGCTGCTGCGCCCCGGCCAGTTGCCCGATTATTTGCCCGTGTTCCTGGAATATCTGTCGATTCTCGATGCAGGCGAAGCGCACAAGCTGCTCGGCGAAACGGCGGAGATCCTGCAATCGATCACGGCCGGGTTGGCCCGTCGCAACAGCCACTACGCTTATGTCATCGGTGCGCTGCTGCCGTTCGCGGGGTTGGGCAAGACCGAGCTGCCCGAATTCGCGCACGACGACGACGCCGGCGCGCCGCACGACAAGGACGGGCTGCGCGCGCTCGACGCCGCGTGGGCCGACGAGCCTGTGCAGTTCATGGGCGCCGGTCAGCCGGCCACCGCGCCCGTGGAATTTCACCCGCGGCGCACCACGCGCTGAATAACCCACCTTGCGCCAATCGCGCGCGCAGCGAGGAACAATCATGGGCCAATATCTGCATCAGTTCCTGTTCGGCATCTATCCGTACATCTGCCTTGCGGTGCTGCTATTCGGCTCGCTTGCGCGATTCGACCGCGAACAGTACACGTGGAAAAGCGACACATCGCAGCTGCTGCGACGCGGTGCGTTGCGCATCGGCAGCAATCTCTTCCACTGGGGCGTGCTGGTCGTGGTGCTCGGGCACTTCGTCGGCTTTCTCGCGCCGCACTGGCTCACCGCGCCGTTCATGTCTGCGACGGTCCACCAGCTGGTCGCGATGGTCGCCGGCGGCATCGCCGGATCGTTCGCGATCGTCGGTCTCACGATCCTGATCTTCCGGCGCCTCGGCGACACACGCATTCGTCATAACAGCAAGGCATCGGACATCGTCATCGTGTTAATGTTGTGGGCGCAGCTTGCGCTCGGGCTCGGGACCGTCGTGCTTTCCTCGCATCACATGGACGGCGCGATGTTCGAACAGCTCACCGATTACGTGAAGGGTGTCGTCACGTTCCGGCCGAATATTGCCGGTCTGCTCGACGGCGTGCCGCTCGTCTACCAGACGCACATCGCACTTGGCTTCACGATCTTCCTCGTCTCGCCCTTCACGCGCATGGTTCATATCTGGAGCGGTATCGCGTCGGTCGCGTATCTGATCCGGCCGTACCAGCTCGTGCGCAAGCGCTAAACACTTCAATCAGGAATCAAGGAACTTATCGATGGACGCAGCACCGCATTCAGGCGCGGGCGAATTGCCCGCGCGCGTCAACGACGTGGAAATCAGCGCCGCGACAATCGACGCCGAAAGCAGCAACTATACGAATACGCCCGATCCGGCGCTTGCGGCACGTCGTGCACTGGTGGTTCAGGAACTGCTGCGGCAGCGTGCCGCGGCGCTTGAATTGATCGCGCCCGACGGCACGCTCGACGACGACACGCTCGAAACGCTGCTCGGGCGCGAATTGCGCGTCCCCGAAGCCACGCGCGAGGACTGCGCACGCTATTACGAGCAGAACCCGACACGTTTCGTACGCAACGAACTTGTATTTGCAAGCCACATTCTCTTCGCCGTGACCGAACGCGTGCCGGTTACGTTTCTGCGCCAGAAAGCCGAAGAAACCCTGCACCAGCTGCTGCACGCGCCCGACACGTTCGAGGCCGCTGCCGGCGAACTTTCGAACTGTCCGTCCTCGGGCGTCGGCGGCAGTCTCGGCCAGCTTGCGCGCGGCGACACGGTGCCCGAGTTCGAGGCGGCACTGTTCGATTGCACCGACGTCGGCATTCTGCCGCATGTCGTGCGTACGCGCTTCGGCTTTCATCTCGTGCGCGTCGACCGCCGCGTGCCGGGCGTGCCCGTCTCGTTCGAAGACGCAGCCGACGATATTGCGCGCTATCTGAGCGAGCGCGTGCGCAACAAGGCCATCCAGCAATACGTATCGATTCTTGCTTCTGAAGCTTCACTCGAGAATGCCGCGCTCGAAGCGGCAACCAGCCCACTCGTTCAATGAAGAGCGTCAGGGCCTGTTATTAGCATGAACAGGCCCTGGTTGGAGGCAACATGAATCTGCCCAGCGAATCCGCCCGCCGGGGTCCGGCTGCCCCCGCCAGCGTCGGCATTCAGGCGTGGTCGGTCCTGCTTGTCAGCACGCTCGCATTTCTTGTTTGCTTCGTCGTGTGGATGATGTTCGGCGTGCTCGGCGTGCGGCTGCGCGACGAGCTGGGTCTGAACAGCACCGAATTCGGCCTGCTCACGGCAACGCCCGTGCTGAGCGGTGCAATCATGCGGTTGCCGCTCGGCGCCTGGACCGACCGCTTCGGCGGCCGCATCGTCATGACCAGCTTGCTCGTGGTCTGCGCGATCCCGGTGTACATCGTCAGTTACGCCAGCCAGCTCTGGCAGTTCCTGCTCATCGGGCTCTTTCTCGGTTGCGTCGGCGCTTCGTTCGCGGTGGGCACACCTTACGTCGCGCGTTTTTTCCCGCCTGAACGGCGCGGTTTCGCGATGGGTTTTTTCGGTGCGGGCACGGTAGGCGCCGCAGTCAATCTGTTCGTCACGCCGTCGCTGGAGGCGGCCTTCGGGTGGCGCTTCGTGCCGCGCGTCTATGCCGTCGCGCTGCTCGTGACCGCGGTGATTTTCTGGCTGGGTTCCGCACGCGATCCGGGTGCGGGTGCCTCAAAGGGTTCGTGGGCCGAATCGTTCAAGGTGCTGCGCGACCCCCGCGTATGGCGGCTGTGCCAGTACTACTCGATCACCTTCGGCGGCTTCACTGCGCTTTCGCTGTGGATTCCGCAATACCTCAAGGCCGAGTACGGCATGACGCTGGTGGTCGCGGCGGCATTCGCGGCGGGATTCTCGCTGCCGGGCTCTGTCCTGCGCGCCGTGGGCGGTCTGCTCGCCGACAAGTTCGGCGCACACAATGTGACGTGGTGGGGCCTGTGGGTCGCGTGGATCTGCCTCTTCATCCTCTCGTACCCGCCCACCGATCTCGTGATTCACACGATCAGCGGCGACGTCACGCTGCACATCTACGTTCCGATCGCGGGCTTCGTCGTGCTGGCGTTCCTGCTCGGCAGCGTGTTCGCGTTCGGCATGGCGTCCACGTTCAAATACGTTGCCGATGATTTTCCGACCAACATGGGCGTCGTGACGGGCATCGTCGGGCTCGCGGGCGGGCTTGGCGGCTTCCTGCTGCCGATCATGTTCGGCGCGCTGCTGGATATCTTCCAGGTCCGCTCGAGCTGCTTCATGCTGCTTTACGGCGTCGTGTGGGTGTCGCTGATCTTGATGTACGTGTCCGAGGTCCGGCGCACGCCGGTGCTCGAACAACCGCAGCATTGAGCGGCGGCCGCTGCGCGTACCGGCGCAAATGCAGCGGCACGCGTAGCGGCAGATGTGGCAGTTAAGCGGCTTTGAAGGTGCGCGGCGCTCACCAGGCAGCGACTTCTTTCCTGTTTTCTTTCCTGCTTCCGGCGAGATGCGCTGCGATGGCATGCTTGACCAGTGGCAGATTTTCGCCGACGTGCAGCATGAAATTCCTGGCCAGCTTCGCCGGAAGATTGTCGCGGTTATAAAGCGTGGTCACGACGTCCGTCATCAGATAGAGCGGACGGGTGCTCCTGCGGTGCATGCTCTCGTAGCGCTTCAACACGCTATCGTCGGCGAAATCCTTGCCTGCGCGGTGCGCGGACAAAATCGCGTTCGCCAGCGACTCGATACTCGACACACCGAAATTGAAGCCATGCGCCGTCACCGGATGCATGCCCACGGCCGCGTCGCCGACCGTCGCGAAACGCCTGGCCACGAACTGCCTCGGATAAACCGCGACCAGCGGATAAGCGTGGCGCGTCGACACGAGCTTCATGCCGCCAAGGCGATGTGCAAACCGGCGCTCGATTTCCGCGTTGAATGCGTGCGCGTCTGCTTGCTGGAGCCGGTCGATCTCGCGGCCCGGCAAGGTCACCACGACGGAAGACCGGAAAGCACCGCTCTCAGGGTCCGGATTCATCGGCAGCAGCGCGAGCGTCTGGCCATAGCCGAACCACTCCCACGCGGTGTGATCGTGCGGCTTCTCGTGCGTCATGTAGCAGACCAGCATCGACTTGCCGAAATCGCGCATGTCGGCCCCGATGCCCATCATTCTTCTCGTCAGCGAGAAGCGGCTATCGGCTGCAATGAGCAGACGGGCCGAGAGTTTCCGCCCGCTTGCAAGGCTCGCCTCGATCGTTTCGCGGCCGTTCTCGATCCCGACAACCTCTTCGTCGGTCAGGAACTCGATCTGATTGCTGGCGCACTCTTCTTCCACCACATCGAAGGCGGCCTTGCGGATCAGCTGATTCGCAACCAGCCAGCCCAGTTCCCGATGGTCGCTCAGTTCGTGCCCGATCTGAAGCGCGCGCGACGAAGAACCGTTGAACACCTTCGCGTTGACGAGGCGCGACTTCGCGACGTCTTCGATTCGCTCCCACAGTCCCCAGCGCTTCATCAGCGCCACGGTGTTGTGCGTCAGCGCAATCTCGCGCCCATCGAATGCGGGCTCTTTCAGCGCGTCCAGCCCCTGCTTCTCCACGAGCGTGATCCGCAGTCCGGCTCCCGACAACGCGTGGGCAAGGCACAGTCCGACTGGACCTGCGCCGACAATCACAATGTCCGCATTCACAATGGCTTCCTGATTTGCTTGATCCGGCTTGTTTAATCCGATTTACATAAAGCAGCCAGGACCGGCTCCGAGCCGCCCTGGGCTTCAGCGTTGTTGTCGTCGGCGGGAATCTCGATGCCCCAATCGCCATGCAAATACCAATCGTCGCCAAGCAGTTCGATCGGATGCTGAGTTCGGCTTTGTCCGTTGCCGCAGCGCATATCTTCAGCCGGACAGTAGTGGTCGCAACCCCAGCACAATCTTTCAGGATGACTGGGGATCAGCGGAAACTTCTTGGCCATCTTCGAACTCCTTCAGAACGCAGGCGACATGCCCGGGCAAACGACGGCCTGCGCCGGAGATGCCGTGGTTGCAAGTATCGGGAAGTGGATCGAGATAGCTTTTTCGCAGCCGGACACGCGGGCCATGACCGCATCATGCCGGATATAAAGCCGTCACGCGAATTCGCTGAAATTGGCCCACTCTCATCCGGGGAATGCCTTGACATGAAAGAGCGCGCGGCAGTTCAACGGTTTGAGCCCAACGACAACGCACTGGATGCTAATTCACCTCCAGCAAGCTGTGTTTTAGCGGCGACTGAGTTTGCGCAACAATAATTGATTTAAATCAAATGCAGCCGCCAGCCACGAAGTGCAGCGACTGCGGCTAACGGGGTATTAAAGCGGCGGGGTTAAAGCGCGGCGTTAAAACCTCGCGCCGCGACTTTCAGAAAGTTGCAGAAAGCGCGCTATTCGTCCGCGGAAACGTTTCTCGTGGCGCCACTAGCACCGGCGTTGCCCTCGCGCTCCTTCGCATAGAGCGCAATCTGCACGCGGCTCGTCATCTTCAGCTTGCGTAAAATATTGCGCACGTGAATTTTCACCGTGCTTTCGGCCAGATCGAGCGTGCGCGCAATTTCCTTGTTGCTGGCGCCGCGCGCCAGTTCGCGCACGATCTCCTCTTCGCGCGCGGTCAGCGCTTCGCTCGTATCGCCCGCGCGCGGCACGGGTGCCTGAGCCGGTCTGCGCATCTGTTCGAGAAGCTTCGCCGTCATGTGCTCGGTAATCACGGGGTGACCGGCCGCCGCCCTGCGAATCGCGTCGGCCAGCGTATCGGCCTCGATGTCCTTCAACAGATAACCGCACGCGCCGGCGCGCATTGCCGCAGTCAGGTCGTCCGCATCCTCGGAGACCGTCAGCATGACGAACGCAGTGCCAGGCAGGTCCTGTGCGAGCAACTGCAGCGTTTCGATTCCCGAGAGCCCCGGCATGTTCAGATCGAGCAGCACCACGTCCGGCGTGTGCTGCTTTGCCCGCTTGATCCCTTCCACGCCATCCGCCGCCTCGTCCACCACCTCGAAATCGGGCTGGCGCTGCAACAGCGCCTTCACGCCCGAACGAAAAAGCGTGTGATCGTCAATGAGCAGAATGCGTATCGTCATGTGAGCGTAAGTTCAAAAGTCATGCACGTCACGCAGCCATGCGGGCCTGGGCGCCGAGAATCAGCTCCACGCGCGCGCCGTGGCCCGGACGGCCGTCGAGATGCAGCGCCGCCGCAAGGCGCTTGGCACGCTCGCGCATGATGTGGAAACCCACGTGCGCTTCACCGGCCGAATCGAGTTCGGCCGGCTCGTAGCCAATACCGTCGTCCTCGACAAGCAGCCGGAAGTCGCGTCCGTTGACCACCGTAACGTGCACCGACCGCGCCTCGGCATGCTTGCGCACGTTCGAAAGCGCTTCCTGCAGGATGAACAACACCTGCAACTGCTGATCGGACGGCAGCGGCGGGCCGCCTTCGTCACGATAGTCCAGCGTCACTTCGGCTTCCGACTGCCGCCGAAAGCGCGCGACCGTATCTTCGACCGCGGGCCGCAGCGCCCCCGGCCCAATCCGCGTGCGGAAGTTTAGCAGCAGCTCGCGCACGTCTTGATAGCTTTCCTCAACTCCGCCCGAAAGAAGCGGCACGAGTTCCCGAATTTCATCCAGATTGCCCGCGCGCCCGGCCTCACCGAGCAATTGCACCTGCATCTTCAGATAACTCAGGCCCTGAGCAATGCTGTCGTGCAAGCCCTGCGCGACAAGATTGCGCTCTTCGGATACGGCAAGCTGCCGCGCCAGCGCAACCAGACGCCGGTTTTTGAGCGCGACGCCGAGATGCCGCCCGAGCGTGCGCAGCAACTGGATTTCGGACGCCGGAATCTGCCGTGGCCGCTTGAAGTGCAGCGAGAATGTGCCGAGCGTCTCGTCCTGCGAAACAATGGCGAACGCCGCAACCGTGACAAAACCGGCCTGCACGCAGCGTTTCACGAGTTCGCGGTCGTCGCCCATCATGATGCGCAAATCGCCGATAACCGGTTCATCCGTAAACGACGCCACGCCGCAGATGCAATTGTGCGCGGACATGCACCGCTCGGCATTCGCCAGTTCCTCCGTCAATCCCTCGGCCGCGAGCAGATGCAGGTTGTTGTCCTCGGCCGATATCACGCGCACCGTGCCGCCGTCCGCATTGAATTCGCGCATCAGGCGCGTGAGGAAGTCGTGGCACAGCACTTCGGCCGTTTCGGGCGAATTCAGGCATGCCGCCATTTCGTAGAGCAGCGCCAATTCACGATTTTGCGCGGCAAGCTGCGCCGTCTTCGCCTCCACGCGCGCCTCGAGTTCGAGGTACAGCGCCTGCAGCTCCGCGACCATCCGGTTGAAGCCGTTCGCAAGCTGTCCGAACTCGTCTTCCGTTTTGACCGGCAGCCGCGTGTCGAACTCGCGCGCCTCGATGCGCGAAAGCCCATCCTGCAGCCGCTGCACCGGCACGACGAACCACAGATAAAGCATATAGACGATGGCCGCGGTTCCGACGCACGACAGCGCGGCGAGCGCAAGCTGCGACATCCGCAGCCACGCCGTTTTGCGCGAATTTTCGCGCTCGATCAGGCTGACGAGCCCGTTGGCTTCGGCAACGAAACCCGGCAGCAGCGCGATATAGGCACCCGGCTCGCGCATGGCCAGATCACGTTCGTGCAGCGCGGCGGGCCTCAGTTCGTCCTGCCATGCGGCAGCCACGCGCACGAACTGCGCGTGGATCACCTTGTCGTTGGGCAGGAAGAGCGGACGCGCCGGGTCGCCGCCGCGCAACCGGCTGAGCGTGGTGTCCATCTGGCGAATCTGGTCGTCGAGCTGGGAGGCCTGGCCAAGGCGCGTCTCCCACAACGCGATTGCCACCGCGTTCGCGCGCATGCGCAGGCTGCCTGCATCGTTGATCGCCGCGCCCGCGCCTTCGAGCTGCCACGACAGCCAAAGCGTGCCGCTGATCATCGAGAGCACGAGCGTGAGCGCCACCGCCGAGAGGACGATGATGCGGGTCGAAAGCCGCTGACGAAACGGCGCACGCGGCGCGGCGTTACGAGAGTTTGACGACACGGTGGACTGGGACATGGCGGAATAGATCGGAGTGCGGCTCAGGCTGCATTATCCGCCGAAGCGTCCGTAACGACGTACTCCACCGCGCTCTCGCCGATGAATGCGGCAATGCGCGCCACATCGTCGAGTGCGAAGACCGGCACATGCGTATCGAGCACGAGGTCGGACGCAATCGCGACGATGCGCGGATCGTGCGGGTAAAGCGCTTCATAGCCACTGCCGCAGCCGCTGCCGCCGCGCACGACTTCGAGCCGCGGCAGATCCACGCGCGTGTAGCCTTCGACGAGCGTGAGATCGGCCGGTCCGAGCCGCGCCAGGAGCGCGTCGAACGACGGTTCCGGTCCATCGTGCAGGATCGCCCACGACGTGGGCGACACGATCAGCACCTCGCCCGCGCCCGCCGCGCGAAAGCGCGCGCTGTCCTTGCGCGGCGGTTCGAGTTCGAGCCTGTGGTGGCTGTGCTTGATCACGTTGACGACGAGCCCGCGCGACCGGTAATGGGCGAGCAGCGCCTCGATCAAGGTTGTCTTGCCCTGCCCCGAACGGCCTGCAATGCCAAAGAGACGTGCCATGGCGCCCACACTCCTGAAAAAAAAAACCGGGCGATCGCACGAGGCGGATCACCCGGGTAAATTGCGGCCCCGGTCCTGCGGGCCGTCGATGGTGATTAACGGCTACGCACGAGCTGCCATGCCCGCGAGAGATAGCCGACTGAAGCAAAACCGCTCCACACGTGGACGAGACGCGTGAACGGGAAGATCACGAAAAGCGACATGCCCATGAACAGGTGGACGCGGAAGATGAGCGGCGCTTCGCTCACATAGCTTGCCGCGTCGCCACGGAGCGTGACGATGTGCTGGGCCCACGTCATGAGCCGCACCATCATCGTACCGTCCATGTGGCTGGCCGATTCGGCGATCGTCGAAAGACCGAGCAGCAGCGTCACGAGGATCCACAGGAGCAGCACCTTGTCGGCGGTGCGCGTGACAGCCGACACGCGCTCGTTCGAAAAACGACGGTGCAGCAGGATCGCGAGCCCGGCGAGACACATCGAGCCCATCACGCCGCCCGCGACCATCGCGACCATCTGCTTGGCGCTGTGTGGCACACCGAGGGTGTCCCACACGACGACCGGCGTCAGCAGACCGAACATGTGGCCGAAGAAGAGCCCCAGAATGCCGACGTGAAAGAGGATGTTACCGAGCCGCAGTTGTCCCCGGTAGAGGAGCTGCGAGCTGTCCGTCTTCCACGTGTACTGCTCGCGCTCGAAGCGTGCGAGCGAGCCGAACAGAAAGATCGCGAGCGCAATGTACGGATAAATGCCGAACAGGAACTGGTTGATCGTATTCATTGCATTTCCTTTGCACGGGCCGTTGCATTAAGCCGCTCGGCACGCGGATGAAAATGGACGGGCTGCACCTCGCTGCGCATGATGAGCGGCTCGACGCCATCCTCGCCGACGCCGAACACTTCCAGCGCTTCGTCCATGTCGCGCACCGGCGCGATGGTGAGCGGTTCGGGCGCGACCACGGACATCTCGCACAGCACGGTGAAGATACTCGCGTAGGCACTGCCGGAGTCCTTCAGGTGCTTGCCGATGGCCGCGAGCACATGAACCGCTTCGCCGAGCAGCGCCGACGCGTCGTCGGCATCGATGAGGCCGAGCACTTCGAGAAAGAGCGGCACGTAATCGGGCAGCTCGTTGGTCGAAATGTCGAGGCCGAAGCGGCGATACTCCGCGAGCAGATCGACCATCGCCTGGCCGCGGTCGCGGCTCTCTCCGTGCACGTGCTCGAACAGATGCAGCGAGTGACGCGGATTGCGGTCGAACGTCGCGACGTATTCCTCCTGGGACTCGATCAGCGAACGGCCGCGCAGCTCGCCCACGAGCGGCGCCAACTCGCGCGCTGCGTCGGGATGCGCGACCAGCGCCGCGTCGATTTCGTCGAGGGCATCGAGCAGCGGCTGCTGCGGGTAATCGAGCAGCGCCGCAAGAACGGGATAGATCGACATCGTGTGGCTCTCCCCTTACGTGCTCGGCGTCAATTTGCGGCGCGACTTCGGCATGTCCGCAAATACCACGCTGCCTTGCGTCTTCGAGCCGAACAGCGACCCTTCCGTCACGCCGCCCGAACAGCCGTTGCCGAACGAGAAACCGCAGCTTCCCTTCTCGTTGAAGCTGTCCTCGACCATCTCCTTGTGCGACGACGGCACGACAAAGCGGTCCTCGTAATTCGCGAGCGCCATGATGCGGTACATGTCTTCGACCTGCGCGGCCGTGAGCCCGGCCGCCGTGAGCAGCGCGGGATCCTCGACACCGTCGACGGCCTGCCCGCGCTTGTACGCGCGCATCGCCAGCATGCGGCGCAGCGCGGCGACCACCGGCGCTTCGTCGCCTGCGGTCAGCAGATTCGCGAGATAGCGCATCGGAATGCGCAGGCTCTCGACGTCGGGGATCATGCCGTCGCTGCCGATGTGGCCCGCGTCGGCCGCCGACTGGATCGGCGAGAGCGGCGGCACGTACCAGACCATCGGCAGCGTGCGGTACTCGGGGTGCAGCGGGAACGCGATCTTCCACTCGCAGGCCATCTTGTAGACCGGCGAGCGCACGGCGGCGTCGAGCCAGCTTTGCGCGATGCCCTGGCGGCGGGCTTCGGCCTGAACCTCCGGATCGTGCGGATCGAGGAACACGTCGAGTTGCGCCTGGTAGAGGCTCTGCTCCGATTCGACCGATGCGGCTTCGCTGATGCGGTCCGCGTCGTAGAGCAGCACGCCCAGATAGCGGATGCGGCCCACGCAGGTTTCCGCGCACACGGTCGGCTGACCGGCTTCGATACGCGGATAGCAGAAGACGCACTTTTCGGCCTTGCCGGTCTTCCAGTTGAAGTACATCTTCTTGTACGGGCAACCGGACACGCACATGCGCCAGCCGCGGCACTTGTCCTGGTCGACGAGCACGATGCCGTCGTCTTCGCGCTTGTACACCGAGCCGGACGGGCACGATGCGACGCACGCCGGATTCAGGCAGTGCTCGCACAGGCGCGGCAGGTACATCATGAACGTGTTTTCGAAGGTCGAATACATCTCCTTCTGCACGTTCTCGAAGAGCGCATCGCGCCCGCGCGATTCAAACTCGCCGCCGAGGTCGTCTTCCCAGTTCGGACCCCAGTGGATCTTGTCCATCTTCTTGCCGGTGATCACCGAGACGGGACGCGCTGTGGGCGGCGTCTGCGAAAGCGGCGCTTTTTGCAGATGCTCGTAGTCGAACGTGAACGGCTCGTAGTAGTCGTCGATGGCGGGCAGATTCGGGTTCGCGAACAGGTTCGCGAGCACCTTGAGCTTCGTCCCCTGGCGAGGCTCGATGCTGCCGTCTTCATTGCGCTTCCAGCCGCCGTTCCACTTCTTCTGGTTTTCCCACTCTTTCGGATAACCGATGCCGGGTTTCGTCTCGACGTTGTTGAACCATGCGTATTCGACGCCGTCACGCGACGTCCACACGTTCTTGCAGGTCACCGAGCACGTATGGCACCCGATGCACTTGTCCAGGTTCAGGACCATCGCCACCTGGGCGCGGATCTTCATGATGCTGCTCCTTCGACGAGCGGCCCTTCGAGCCACTCCACCTTGTTCATTTTGCGCACGATCACGTATTCGTCGCGATTGCTGCCGACGGTGCCGTAGTAGTTGAAGCCGTACGCGAGCTGTGCGTAGCCGCCGATCATGTGCGTGGGCTTGAGCACCGTGCGCGTCACGGAGTTGTGAATGCCGCCGCGCATGCCGCTCGTCTCCGCGCCCGGCACGTTCACGATCTTCTCCTGGGCGTGATACATGAGGCACATGCCGCGCGGCACGCGCTGGCTCACCACCACGCGCGCGGTCAGCGTTCCGTTCACGTTGAACACTTCGACCCAGTCGTTGTCCTTGATCCCGGCTTCCTTCGCTTCGGATTCCGAGACCCAGACGTGCGGGCCGCCGCGCGACAGCGTGAGCATGCGGATGTTGTCCGTGTAGGTCGAGTGGATGCCCCACTTCTGGTGCGGCGTGATCCAGTTCAGCACCAGCTCGTGTTCGCCGTTCGGCTTCGCACCGAGCATCGGCCCAACGGTCTTCGTGTTGATGGCCGGCCTGTAGCTGCACGAACCCTCGCCGAAGTCGAGCATCCAGCGGTGGTCCTGATAGAACTGCTGCCGCCCGGTCAGCGTGCGCCAGGGAATCAGCTCGTGCACGTTCGTGTAGCCCGCGTTGTAGCTGACTTCCTCGGATTCGAGGCCCGACCACGTCGGCGCCGAGATGATCTTGCGCGGCTGCGCCTGCACGTCGCGGAAGCGGATCTTGTCGTGCTCGCGGCCTTCGGCCAGGTGCGTATGATCGCGGCCCGTGATCTTCGAGAGCGCATCCCACGCCTTCACCGCCACATGCCCATTGGTCTCCGGTGCGAAGGTGAGGATCATCTCAGCCGCATCGATCGCGGTTTCGAGGCGCGGACGGCCCTGGGTCACACCCTCATGGCGCGACGTGCCCGTGAGATTCGCGAGCTCGCCCACTTCGTGCGCGGTGTTCCAGTTGATGCCCTTGCCGCCGTTGCCGAGCTTGTCGAGCAGCGGCCCGACCGAGGTGAACTTGTTGTAGATCTCGCGATAGTCGCGTTCCACCAGCGTCATCGCAGGCGCGGTCTTGCCGGGGATCAGGTCGCATTCGCCATGACGCCAGTCCTTCGGCTCGAACGCCTGGCCGAGTTCGCCCGGGGTGTCGTGCATGAGCGGCGTGCAGACGAGGTCGGTACGCGTGCCGAGATGCGCGCCGCCGATCTCCGAAAACTTCTTCGCGATGGTCTTGTAGATTTCCCAGTCGCTCTTGCTCTCCCACAACGGCTGCACCGCCTCCGAAAGCGGATGGATGAACGGGTGCATGTCGGACGTGTTCAGATCGTCCTTCTCGTAGAACGTCGCCGACGGCAGCACGATGTCGCCATAGAGGCAGGTCGTGCTCATGCGGAAGTCGAGCACCGCGAGCAGGTCGAGCTTGCCTTCGGCGGCCTCGCGCACCTTCACTTCCGATGGCTTGATGGCGTCCGCTTCGTCGCCGAAGAGCGCGTTCTGCGTACCGAGCAGGTACTTGAGGAAATACTCGTGGCCCTTGCCCGAGCTGCCGAGAATGTTCGAGCGCCACACGAACATGTTGCGCGGGAAATTAACCGGATTGTCGGGGTCGTCGCACGAAAAATCGAGCGCGCCGGACTTCAGTTTCTCGACCGTGTAGTCGATCGGTTCGCGGCCTTCGCGCTTCGCCGCGTCGACGAGGTCGAGCGGATTCGTGCCAAGCTGCGGCGCCGACGGCAGCCAGCCCATGCGCTCGGACTTCGCGTTCAGGTCGAGCATGCTGAGGCCCTTGTAGCGCGCGTGATCGGCGCCCGGGCTGAGAATCTCGTCGAGGCCGACCTTTTCGTGACGCCACTGGCTCGTGTGGTTGTAGAAGAACGACGTGCCGTTCATCTGGCGCGGCGGACGCGACCAGTCGAGCGCGAACGCGAGCGGCGCCCAGCCGAACTGCGGACGCAGCTTTTCCTGGCCGACGTAGTGCGCCCAGCCGCCGCCACTTTGGCCGATACAGCCGCACATCATCAGCAGATTGATGATGCTGCGGTAGATCATGTCGTTGTGATACCAGTGGTTGAGCGCGGCACCGAGAATCACCATGCTCTTGCCGTGCGTGCGATCCGCGTTGTCCGCGAATTCGCGCGCCACCTGGATCACGAGCTTGCGCGGCACCGTCGTGTGCTTTTCCTGCCACGCGGGCGTGCAGGGCACGTCGTCGTCATACGACGAAGCGACATTCGGGCCGCCGAGGCCCTGGTCGACGCCGTAGTTCGCCATCTGCAGGTCGTAGACCGTGGCGACGAGCACGCTCGTGCCGTCCGCCAGCGCAACGCGCTTGGCCGGCACGCGCCGTGCGAGCAGCGCGCCGTGTTCCCCGCCGAAATACGGGAAGCTCACTTCGACGACTTCGTCGTGCGCCGCGATGAGCGACAGGCGCGGATCGATTTCGCGACCGCTGCCGCCATCCTTGAGTTCGAGATTCCAGCGGCCGACCTTCGCGCCGTCGTTGTGTTCCGACTCGCCCCAGCGGAAGCCGACCGAACCGTTCGGCGCGACGATGTTGCCGGTCGTCGCGTCGATCGCGAGCGTCTTCCACTGCGGGTTGTTCGCTTCGTCCAGGCCGCCCGCGAGCTGCGACGCGCGCAGGAACTGGTCCGGCACGATCGCGCCGTCGCGCTCGGAGAGCGTGACGAGCAGCGGCATGTCGGTGTACTGCTTCAGGTAGTCGCGGAAGTACGCGGACTTGCCGCTCGCGTGGAATTCCTTGAGCACGACGTGGCCCATCGCCATCGCGAGCGCCGCGTCGGTGCCCTGCTTCGGCGCGAGCCAGATGTCGCCGAACTTGACCATCTCGCCGAAGTCCGACGACACGGCGACCGTCTTGGTGCCCTTGTAGCGGACCTCGGTGTAGAAGTGGGCGTCGGGCGTGCGCGTCTGCGGCACATTCGAGCCCCACACCATCAGATAGGTGGAGTTGTACCAGTCCGCGGATTCGGGCACGTCGGTCTGCTCGCCCCACACCTGCGGCGAGGACGGCGGCAAATCGCAGTACCAGTCGTAGAACGACAGGCACGCGCCGCCGATCAGGCTCAGGTAGCGCGCGCCGGCCGCATAGGAAACCATCGACATCGCCGGAATCGGCGAGAAGCCGACCACGCGGTCCGGGCCGTACTTGCCGATCGTGTAGGCGTTTGCGGCCGCAATGATTTCGGCCGCCGTATCCCAGTCGGCGCGCACGAAGCCGCCGAGCCCGCGCACGCGCTTGTAGCGCGCAGCCTTCTCGGGATTCTCGACGATCGAAGCCCACGCCTCGACCGGGCCGAGCGTGCGGCGCGCCTCGTGCCACAGGTCCATCAGGCGCCCGCGGATCATCGGGTGCTTCACGCGTTGCGCCGAATAGACGTACCAGCTATACGAGGCGCCGCGCGGGCAGCCGCGCGGCTCGTGATTGGGCAGGTCGGCGCGCGTGCGGGGGTAATCGGTCTGCTGGGTTTCCCACGTGATCAGGCCGTTCTTCACGTAGACCTTCCACGAACACGATCCGGTGCAGTTGACCCCGTGCGTCGATCGAACGATCTTGTCGTGTTGCCAACGGCTGCGATAGCCGTCTTCCCACTTGCGGTCCTCGTCGACGACCGCGCCATGACCGTTTGAGAACGTCGCCTTAACACGCGACATGAACTTCAGACGGTCCAGAAAGTAACTCATCTTGTTCTCCGAAACTAAAGCTGCGCCCAGTGAGCTGTCTGCGACCGCGTGGACTCAGCGAATTCGTGCTGCACGAGTATGACCAGCGCGCGCCTGTCCGCCTATTCGCCAGCAGGAGCAGCCCGCAAACGCATTAGGACTAGCCCGACCGGCCCGAACTACGCCTGAAGGACTAGTCCACCCATGCGCGCACGGCTTCCCGTGCGAATCAGAATCAGCAGGGCATCGGCGCGTTGCGGCGCGCGTAGAAGAACCACGTGACTGCCGCGCACACGACATAGAAGCCGATGAAGCACAGCAGGGCCGTGACCGGCGAGCCCGTGACGTCGATCGACGTACCGAAGCTCTTCGGGATGAAGAAGCCGCCGTAGGCGCCCATCGCACCGGCAAAGCCGAGCACCGCAGCCGATTCCTTGCCGGCCTCGCCGAGCGCGCGCTGCTGCGCATCCGGGCCCTTGCCCGTCGCGGCGCGCTGATGCTGCGTGAGGAAGATCACCGGGATCATGCGGAAGGTGGAGCCGTTACCGATGCCGGTCAGCGCGAACAGCACGATGAACATGGCGAGGAAGCCGCCGAAGTTGCCGGCCGAGCCCGCGGTCGGCAGGAAGGCGATCACGCCGGCGACCGCTGCGATCATCGCGATGAACGTGAGGAGCGTGACGCGCGCGCCGCCGAGGCGGTCGGAGATCCAGCCGCCGAGCGGACGCGTCATGGCGCCTGCGAGCGGCCCGAGGAACGCATAGGCAGTCGGGTTGATCGCGGGGAATTCCGCCTTCGTGAGCAGCGCGAGACCCGCCGAGAAACCGATGAACGAGCCGAACGTGCCGACATAGAGGAAGCACATCAGCCAGTTGTGGCTGCGGCGGAAGATGACGGCCTGTTCGCTGAACGACGCCTTCGCGTCGGCGATGTCGTTCATGCCGTACCACGCGGCAATCGCTGCCACGATGATGAGCGGAACCCAGACGAAGCCTGCGTTTTGCAGCCAGATCGAGTGTTCGACGCCCTTCGCGACGTACGTTTGACCGCCGCCGAGAATGCCGCTGAACGCTGCGGTAGAGATCACGATCGGCGTGACGAACTGGACCATCGACACCCCGAGGTTGCCGATGCCCGCGTTCATGCCGGTGGCGAAGCCCTTGCGCTTCTTCGGGAAGAAGAAGCTGATGTTGGCCATCGACGAGCTGAAGTTCGCGCCGCCGAAGCCGCACAGGAGGGCGAGCACGAGCAGCATTTCATACGACGTCGACGGGTCGCGCAGCGCGAAGCCCATGCCGAGTGCGGGAATCAGCAGGGTGGCCGTCGAAATGGCCGTGAAGCGCCGACCGCCGAAAATCGGCACGAGGAACGAATAGAAAATGCGCAGCGTCGCGCCCGAAAGCGCGGGGAGCGCCGTGAGCCAGAAGAGCTGGTTCTTGGCGAAGTGGAAGCCGCCCTTGTCGAGATTCACGACGGCGACGCTCCACAGCGACCAGACGACGAACGCCAGCATCAGTGCGGGAATGGAAATCCAGAGATTGCGGTTGGCCACCTGCTCGCCACTCGCCTTCCAGAAACCGGCATTCTCCGGCTCCCACTGCGTCAACAGATATTTGGACATGGTGTTTGCTCAATCAAAAAGGCGCGCCGCAAGGGCGACGCGCGTGGGAATCAGTCGGCCAGCGCTTCTTGTGCGTGTACCGCGTCTGCTGCTTGTGCCGCTTGTGCCGCTTGTGCCGCTTGTGCCTCGTGCACGCGCGCCTCTTTCTGCTGGGCTGCGCGCTCCTCTGCGGCGCGCGCCGTGGCGAGCGCTTCGGGGCGGAACGAGAAGTGCATGAACAACAGGCTGACCGCCGTCGCGCCGAACATCAGCATGAAACAGGTTGTGCGCACACCAGTCAGATCGACGAGCAGGCCGAACAGGATCGGCAGCACGAAGCCGCCCAGGCCGCCAGCCAGCCCGACGACGCCGGACACCGCGCCGATGTTGTCCGTGTAGCTGTCGCCGATGAACTTGAAGACCGAGGCCTTGCCCACCGCCATGGCCACGCCGACGATGAACATGATCACGGTGTAGAACACCGGGCCCAGACCGAGGTGGAACGCAATCGGGCCGTGCGCGCTGTGGATCACGAAGTCGGTCGACGGGTAGCTCAGCACGAAGAAACCGGCCAGCGCGACCCACATGACGGCCCACGTCGTGCGATAGGCGCCGAAGCGGTCGGAGAGCCAGCCGCCCATCGCGCGCAGCACGCCGCCCGGCAGCGAGAAGCAGGCCGCGAGAAACGCCGCTGCCTCGATGCCGAAGCCGTACTGGTTCACGTAGTACTGCGGCATCCACAGCGAGAGGCCGACGTAGCCGCCGAACACGACGGAGTAGTACTGCGCGTAGCGCAGGACGCGCGGATCGCCGAGCACCTTGAGCTGATTCCCGGCCCGCGTCCCGCCGACGACGCGATGCGCCGGATTGCTCGACGAAAGCAGCAGAAAGCCGAACGCTGTGACGAGCATCGCGACGGCGTAGACCTTCGGCACGATCGTCCACGTACCGGCTGCGACAATCAGTACCGGCGCAACGAACTTGTTGAGTGCGGCGCCGGAATTACCCGCGCCGAAGATGCCCATCGCGAGGCCCTGGCGCGACTTCGGAAACCAGCGTGCGACGTAGGGCGTACCGACCGAGAACGAGGAGCCCGCGAAGCCGACGAACAGGCCGAGCACGAGGAACTGCCAGAATTGCGTCGCATACGAAACGAGCCAGATCGGCACGACGGTTGCGAGCATGATCAGGAAGAACACGATCCGGCCGCCGAAGCGGTCGGTCCAGATGCCGAGCGGCACGCGTGCGAGCGAACCGGTCAACACGGGCATGGCGGCAACGAGGCCGAATTCCGCATCTGTGAGATGAAGCTGCTTTTTAAGCGGAATACCGAGAATCGCAAACATCATCCAGACTGCAAAGCAGATGGTGAAAGCGAAAGTACTCGATCCAAGCACGCGCCATGCGGCGCTCTGGTTATTGCTGTTATTGCCGGGGATATTCTGCGTGATCATTTTTAGGCTTGCTCACGGATTTAACTGTAAGCCAGCTTACGCAGTATTCGGCGCTATTCCATTACCCTTGCGGATCGTGTGACAAACGGACACTACTCCGTTCTGATTACTCCTCCGCCCCCCATCCGGATTAGTACGGGCGGGCGTTTGAGGGTTCTTTCACGCGTCTCGCATCTTTGACGCACCGTGCCGCCCTTTTCTGATAATCGTTGTGCGGGCAAATAGTGCGGGCAGTGCGGCGAAATGAGCGGTATTAGCTAATCCGCCACGCCGGTTCTGCGCCGGTTCTGATTAACCGGTATTATTACTCACATTGTGATCTATTTGTGTTGCGCACTGGCGACAGTACTGCATACGATATCAAGATCACGAACCCGATCAGGCGCACCGCCTCGATCCCTGGATTGAAGCGGCGATGTTCGCCATGCCCGCAAACAAGGCCTGCAAACATGTCTCGTCACGAAGTGCACATGGAGCACATGGAGCACATGGAGCGCCATGGAAAATGAAGCCGGCGGTCTCGCGACCAGGCGCGGCGATACGCCGCGGGAGCGCAGAATGCCGGACCCAGGCGAGCGTTGCGTGGAATTGCCACATCCGCGCTACGGCTGCATCGCATATAAGATTCATATAAAATCAATCTATTTGCTGGAGAGCAAGCATGGCCCTCATCCGAATTGACGAACAGCCGCGCGAAAAACCGCGCGAACAGCCACGCGTCGCTCCGCCAGCGCCGCCAACTCCGCCAGCGCCGCGCGGTTTCGCACTGTGGGCGCTTGGCTTCCGCCCGTTCTATCTGGCTGGCGCACTCTTCGGCACCGCCGCCATCCTCGCGTGGCTGGCCGAACTCGACGGCTTTCCGATGGCCGCACTGCACGCGTATCTGCCGGGCTCGCTGTGGCACGTCCACGAGATGATCTTCGGCTTCGCCTCGGCAATCGTGGTGGGCTTCCTGCTGACCGCCGTGCGGGCATGGACGTCTGTTACGCCCGCCGCGGGCAAATCGCTCATTGCGCTGTGCGTGTTGTGGCTCGCGGGCCGCGTCGCGGTGGCGTGCGCGCCTGCCGCCGTCGCCATGACCGTCGACATCGCGTTCCTGCCGGTCAGTGCAATCGTTCTGCTGCGCGTGCTCGTGCATGGGCAGAACAAACACAACATCTTCCTGCCCGCCGCGCTCGCACTGCTGGCGACCGCGAACTTCGCATTCCATTTTTCGGCTGCGAGCGGACACATGGACTGGGCGCTGCGTAGCGCCTACATGGCGGTCGGCCTGCTCGTGCTGTTCGTGACGATCATCGGCGGGCGCGTGATTCCGACTTTCACCACGAACGCCATTCCCGGCCAGACGATCAAGAAGTGGCGCTTCGTCGAGGCCAGCATCATGCCGCTGACCTTGCTTCCGTTCGTGCTCGATGGTTCCGGCGTGTCCGGCCCCGTGCTCGCGGCTGCCGCCGCTGCCGCTGCCGTCGTCCAGGCCATGCGGGTGATCGGCTGGCGCGTCTGGCACGTCGGCAATCGTCCGATCCTCGCGATCCTTCATATCGCCTATTCGTGGATTGCCGTCGGCTTCCTGATGCTCGCTCTGGCGGCATTGGGCATCGTCCCGCATTCGCTCGCGATCCACGCGTTCACGGTCGGCGCAGTCGGCGGCGCGATCATGGCCATGATCACGCGTACGGCGCGCGGCCATACCGGCCGGCCGCTCGTGGCAGGGGCCGTCGAGAAACTCTGCTATGCGCTGCTCGTGCTCGCCGCACTCTTTCGCGTGCTGGTTCCCGCAGTCGCGCCGCAATTGACGTTCGTGGCGATCAACGTGTCGGCGGTTTGCTGGATCATCGCGTTCGGCGCCTATTTCACGCGCTACGCGCCCTGGCTCATGAGGGCGCGCATCGACGGCAAGGAAGGCTAACGCGCATCTTCCCGTGACAGGCCGGTATGTTTCCGGCCTCGGAACACGCTGAAAGCCGCAGCAACCATCGCAGCAACTCTCCAGGCCAGCGCGAGTGCGGGTGCAACCCGCACTCGCCTCGCCCGCGCCGCTTGCCGCAGCGACGGCTCTTCCCTCTTCTTCCGCACCGATCGCACGCGCAGTTCAAGCGCGCTTTCACCCGGCTGCGTGCGCGCGACAACGGTCGCTGACAAATACGCCAGCCTCGCGCCAGTTTCATCGCGCCGCGTTACAACACGTCACGGAATCGGATCGTTGTAACGCGCGATAACCTTTCAAATTACTGACGTTTCGAAATCCGTGTCCGGGTTGGTTAGACTTCGAGTCTGAGCCTTCTCTGCGTAGCCCGTCTGGCTGCGCAGCGACGACATAACAACCATGAGAATGCGTATGCAGCGATCCGAAAGCTCCCGGCATGCCGTCGACGCGATACGGCCACCGCGTTCAACGTACCACACGGAATCCGCGCTTGCGATGCCCGCTGCTCCCGCGTGCGAACCGGCACGCCGACTTTCAGTGTCCGCTTACCGATGGAGGCAAGCGTGAGCACCGCGCCAACCCCGCAACCGCAACCGAAGTCACAACCGAAGTCGCAACCGGAATCGCAAAAGCCATCGCAGCCGCCGGAGCAACCGCCCGGCCCGCCTCCCACACAACCACCGCGCAAACGGCGCGGCCCGCTTGTGATCGCCCTCATCGTCATCATCCTGATTGCGCTCGCGGTGGTGCATCTGCTGCGCGGCAAGAAGCCCGCAGCCGGACCGACCGTGCAGGTCGTCACCGTGGCCACCGTCGCGCTCGGCCCGATGCCCGTGACGCTCAACGCACTCGGCACGATTACGCCCATCGCCACCGTCACGGTCCTGCCGCAATTGAGCGGCTTCTTGACCGCCGTGGGCTATCACGAAGGCCAGGACGTCGCGAAAGGCCAGTTCATCGCGCAGATCGATCAGCGCCAGTACGAGATCAGCAAACAGCAGGCCGAGGCGCAACTCGCGAAAGACCAGGCCGCGCTCGCCCAGGCCCGTGCCGACTTGCAGCGCTTTACGCTCCTGCACGAACGCCAGTCGATTGCCGAGCAGACGTTCTTCAACCAGCAGTTCGTCGTCCAGCAAGCCGAGGCCGCCGTGAAAGCCGACCTCGCGAGCATCGCGCAGTTCAACCTGGACATCGAGTATTGCCACATCACGGCGCCGGTGGCCGGACGTGTCGGCCTGCGGCTCGTCGATCCGGGCAACTTCGTGACCGCTTCGAGCCAGCCCGGCATCGTCGTGATCACGCAGATGAAACCCACCACCGTCCAGTTCGCCGTGCCGCAGAATGCGCTCGGCGGCGTGCTGCAGCGCGTCAACGCGGGCGCGAAGCTGCCGGTCACGATCTTCAGCAGCGACAACACGCGGCAGATCGCCACCGGCGAGCTGTTCGCGATCAACAACCAGATGGCGACGGCGACCGGCACGGTCACGCTGCGCGCGAGCTTGCCCAATAACGACGAAGCGCTCTTCCCCAACGAATTCGTGAACGTGACGCTGCTCGTGGACACGCTGGAAAACGCCGTACTCGTGCCCACGCCCGCCGTGCAGACCGGCGCGCCCGGCGATTACGTCTATCTCGTGAACGCCGACGACACCGTCTCCGTCCACAAAGTCACGCTCGGGCCGAGCGACGGCAAGCACACGGTGGTCGTCTCGGGCCTCGCGGCTGGCGAGCGCGTGGTGACCGACGGCCTCGACCGCCTCGCGGACGGCGCGAAGATCAAACCTTCGACCGGTCACCCCGCGGCGGCCAGCGGCGTACACGAGGCGAGCGGCGCGCACGCGAGCCGCGCGGCGTCGCCCACGTCACCGGCATCGTAAGCCTCTGACCCGGCGCCGATGAATATTTCCCGCCTGTTTATCCTCCGGCCCGTCGCGACATCGCTCCTGATGATCGCGATGGTGCTCATCGGCCTCGTTGCGATGAAGTTCTTGCCGGTTTCGTCGCTGCCCTCCGTCGATTACCCGACGATCCAGGTGCAGACCTTCTATCCCGGCGCGAGTCCTTCGGTGATGGCCACCACCGTCACCGCGCCGCTCGAAGTGCAGCTCGGCGAGATTCCGGGCCTGCAGCAGATGGTCTCGTACAGTTCGGAAGGCGCGTCGATCATCACGCTGCAGTTCGACCTCGCGCTGAATCTCGACGTCGCCGAACAGAACGTCCAGCAGGCCATCAACTCGGCCAACAGCTTCCTGCCGAGCGGCCTGCCCGCACCGCCGACCTACGCGAAGGTCAATCCCGCGGATCAGCCGATCCTCACGCTCGCGGTCACCTCGAAGTCGATGTCGCTCACGCAGTTGCAGGACGCGGCCAACAACCGCCTCGCGACGAAGATTTCCGAAGTGCCGGGCGTGGGTCTCGTCACCACGGCAGGCGGCAACGTGCCTGCCGTGCGCGTGGAAGCCGATCCGCAGAAGCTCGCCGCCTACGGCCTGAATCTCGACGATCTGCGCACGCTGCTCGCCAACGTGAACGTGAGCAACCCGAAGGGCAACTTCGACGGCCCCGAGCTCAACTACACGATCAATTCGAACGACCAGATCTCGGCGCCGCAGGATTACGAAAATACGGTCATCGCCTACCAGAACGGCTCGCCCGTGTTCATGCGCGATGTCGCGCGCGTGACGAGCGCGGCGCAGGACATCGAGCGCGGCGCCTGGTACAACCACGCGCCCGCCATCGTGCTGAACGTGCAGCGCCAGCCGGGCGCGAACGTGATCGCCACGGTCAACCAGATCATGCAGCAGTTGCCGCAGCTCGAATCGACGCTGCCCGCGGGCATGCAGGTCACCGTGGTATCGAACAGCGTCGGCGTGATCCGCGCATCGGTGGCCGACGCAGCGTTCGAACTCGTGCTCGCCGTCGTGCTGGTGGTCGCGGTGATCTTCGTGTTCCTGCGCAACGTGCCCGCCACGATCATTCCGAGCATTTCGGTGCCGGTCTCGCTGATCGGCACGCTCGCGCTGATGTACGAACTGAACTACTCCATCGACAACCTCTCGCTGATGGCGCTCATCATCGCGACCGGCTTCGTGGTGGACGATTCGATCGTGATGATCGAGAACATCGTGCGCTACCTCGAAGAAGGCAAGCGGCCCTTGCAGGCGGCGCTCGAAGGTGCGGGGCAGATCGGCTTCACCATTCTCTCGCTGACCATTTCGCTGATCGCGGTGCTGATTCCGCTGCTGTTCATGGGCGGCGTGATCGGGCGGCTCTTCAGCGAATTCGCGGTGACGCTCGCCGTGACCATCGTGCTCTCGGCCGTCGTCTCGCTCACGGTCGTACCGATGCTCTGCGCGCGGATCCTGCGCGCGCAGGCCGAACGCCACCCGAGCCGCTTCGAGCGCATCAGCGAGGGGATCTTCAACAAGACGCTCGCCGCGTACGAGCGCGGCCTCAAGTGGGTGCTCGATCACCAGACGCTCACGCTGCTCGTCGCCGTGGGCACGGTCGTCCTCACGATGGTGCTGTACATCGTGATCCCGAAGGGCCTGTTCCCGGTACAGGACGTGGGCGTGATCCAGGGCATCAGCGTCGCGGACAATTCCGTGTCGTACCAGGCGATGGTGCGCCGCCAGTCCGCGCTCGCCGACGAGATCCTCAAGGATCCCGACGTGGTCTCGCTCACCTCGTACGTCGGCATCGACGGCGTCAACACGACGCTCAACAACGGCCGCTTCCTGATCAACCTGAAGCCGCACGACGACCGTTCCGAAACTGCCGCGGAAATCGCGCGGCGCATCCAGGAAAGCGTGGCGAAGGTGCCCGGCATCCGGCTCTATCTGCAGCCTGAGCAGGATCTCACGCTCGACACCACGGTTTCGCGCAACCAGTACACGTTCGTGCTGCGCGGCCCGAATCAGGAAGCGTTCAACCAGTACGTGCCCGCGCTCATCGCGCAGATGAAGCAGATTTCCGCGATCACCGACGTGACGAGCGATCTGAACACCGACGGCCTTTCCATCGACGTGGAAGTGAACCGCCAGCTCGCGGCGCGCTACGGCATCACGGCGGCGACCATCGACAACGCGCTGTACGACGCGCTCGGCCAGCGCATCGTCTCGACGATCTTCCAGCAGTCGGACCAGTACCGCGTGATTCTCGTTGCGAAGCCGGAGGCGCTGCCCACGGTCGATTCGCTCGGCGACCTCTATCTGCCGAGCCAGACGAGCACTTCGGGGCAGGTGCCGCTCAAGGGCATCGCGACGATCCACATCACGCGCTCGCCGCTCGCCATCAGCCACCTCGCGCAGTTCCCCTCGGTCACGATCTCGTTCAATCTCGCGAAGGGCGCGTCGCTTTCCGCCGCTGTGCGCGACATCCGCAAGGCCGAGGCTGCCGCCCAGTTGCCGCCGTCGATCACCTCGACATTCCAGGGCGCGGCGCAGGCGTTCGAGGATTCGCTCACGAGCGAGGTGTATCTGCTGATCGCCGCGCTCGTGGCGGTCTATATCGTGCTGGGCGTGCTCTACGAGAGCTACGTGCATCCGGTCACGATTCTTTCGACGCTGCCGTCCGCCGGCATCGGCGCGCTGCTCGCCCTGATGATCGCGGGCAACGACCTCGACGTGATCGGCATCATCGGCATCGTGCTGCTGATCGGCATCGTCAAGAAGAACGCGATCATGATGGTGGACTTCGCGCTCGAAGCCGAACGCGTGCACGGCAAGCCGCCGCGCGAAGCGATCTTCGAGGCGTCGCTCCTGCGTTTCCGCCCGATTCTCATGACCACGCTCGCGGCCATGCTCGGCGCGCTGCCGATGCTGCTCGGCAGCGGCACCGGCTCCGAACTGCGGCGGCCGCTCGGTCTCGCGATTATCGGCGGCCTCACGCTGAGCCAGATGCTCACGCTGTTCACGACGCCCGTGATCTATCTGTTCTTCGACCGTCTCGCACAACGCTTCGGCCGCAAGCGCCCAGGCGCGCGTGCGGGCGGCGAAGACAATCCGGACGGCGGCGCGCCGCCCGCCCCCGAGGGCACGCCGTGAACATCTCGGCGCTCTTTATCCGGCGACCGGTCGCGACCTCACTCCTCGCGATCGCGATCCTGATTTCCGGAGCGCTCGCGTTCTTCCGGCTGCCGGTCGGACCGCTGCCGAACATCGCGTTTCCCGTGATCGTCGTGCAGGCCAACATGGCGGGCGCAAGCCCCGACATCATGGCGGCCACGGTGGCCGAGCCGCTGGAGCGCAGGCTCGGCACCATCGCGGACGTCTCGCAGCTCACGTCGATCAGCTACGTCGGCTCGTCGATGATCATCATCGTGTTCGGGCTCAATCGCGACATCAACGGCGCGGCGCGCGACGTCGAATCGGCCATCCAGGCCGCGCGCGCCGACCTGCCCACGACGTTGCGCAGCAACCCGAGCTATCGCCAGTACAACCCGGCGACCGCGCCGATCATGGTGCTCGCGCTCACCTCCGACACGCTCACGAAAGCGCAGCTTTACGACTCCGCCGATTCCGTGATCCAGCAGCAGCTCTCGCAGGTCGACGGCGTGGGCCAGATCACGCTCGGCGGCGGCGCGCTGCCGTCCGTGCGCGTCGAACTGGAGCCCGGCAAGCTCAACAGCTACGGCATCGGCATGGAGGACGTGCGCGCCGCGATTTCCGCGGCCAATGCGAACAGCGCGAAAGGCCATATCGATCAGGGCGACCAGCGCTACCAGGTCGTCTCGAACGATCAGATCACCCGGGCCGCGCCGTTCAAGGACGTGGTGATCGCGTATCGCCAGGGCGCGCCGGTGCTGCTCAAGGACGTGGCCGAAGTGCTCGACTCGAACGAGAACATCCGCAACGCGGGCCTCTACAACGGCAAATCGGCCGTGCTGGTGATCGTCTATCCGATGCCGGGCAGCAATGTCGTGAAGACCGTGAAGCAGATCGAGGCGCGCCTGCCGACCATCGAAGCGGCGCTGCCCGCGTCGATCCGCGTGCACGTGGCGATCGATCGCTCCGAGTCGGTGCGCGCCTCCGTGTCCGATACGGAACGCACGCTCTTTATCGCGGTGCTGCTCGTGATCGGCGTGGTGTTCGTGTTCCTGCTTTCGCCGCGCGCGACGCTGATTCCCGCCGTCGCGCTGCCGCTTTCGATTGTCGGCACCTTCGGGCCGATGTACCTGCTCGGCTACAGCATCGACAATCTCTCGCTCATGGCGCTCACGATCGGCACCGGCTTCGTCGTGGACGATGCGGTGGTTGTGCTGGAGAACATCGTGCGCCACATCGAGGCCGGCGTCGAACCGAAGGAAGCCGCGCTGCGCGGCGCGGCCGAAGTGGGTTTCACCGTGGTGTCGATGAGCCTCTCGCTCATCGCGGTGTTCCTGCCGATCCTGCTGATGCCGGGCATCGTCGGCCTGCTCTTCCACGAGTTCGCGATGACGCTGTCCATCGCGATCCTGATCTCGCTCGTCGTCTCGCTCACGGTCACGCCGACCATGTGCGCGTACGTGCTCAAGCGCGAGCACGCTCAACGTGCCCCCGCGCGCTGGGCCGTGTGGATCGAGGCGCAGTTCGACCGCTTCAAGAACGCCTATTCGCGCTCGCTCGATGCCGTGCTCGATCACGCCGCGCTCATCATCGTCATCCTGATGGGGCTGCTCGTCGCCAACGTGTTCGTGGCACGCCTGCTCTCCGCGACCTTCTTCCCGGAGCAGGACACGGGCATCCTGATCGGCCAGATCATCGCTGACCAGAGCATTTCGTTTACGGCGATGTCGAAGAAGCTCGAACAGTTGCAGGCGATCGTGCAGAAGGATCCCGCCGTCGCCTCGGTAGCGGGTTTCACGGGCGGCCGCGCGCTCAACTCGGCCACGGTCTTTATCGAACTCAAGCCGATCGGCGTGCGCCGTGCCTCGGCAACCGAAGTGGTGAACCGGCTGCGGCCCAGGCTCAGCGCCGTGTCCGGCGCGCGGCTCTTTCTCCAGGCGCAGCAGGACTTGCAGATCGGCGGACGGCAGTCGGCCGCGCAATACCAGTACACGCTCACGAGCGACAATGCCGGCACGCTCTTCAAGTGGGTGCCAAGGCTCGTCGATGAGTTGAACAAGCACCATGCCCAGATGCTGGACGTGAACTCCGACCTGCAGCAAAACGGCCTGCAGGCGTACGTCACGTACGAGCGCAACACGGCGAAGCGCTATGGGTTCGAACCGAACCAGATCGACAGCACGCTTTACGACGCCTTCGGCCAGCGCACCGTATCGACCATCTACAACGCGCTCAACCAGTATTTCGTCGTGATGGAAGTGGCGCCGAAGTACTGGCGGTTTCCGCAGTCGTTCGACCAGATCTGGCTTTCGACGGCGGCGGGCAACGCGAGCGGCGCCGCGCAGACGCAGATGCCGGGCGGCACCGTTTCGGGCACGACGCAACGGGTCGTGGAAAAAACGGCAGCCGGTGCGGCCGCAACCACCAACACACTGAACGCGAACGCCGTGGCGAACCAGCTCACCAACGCCATCGCGAACAGCAAGGGCGGCAGTTCGAGCGGCAGCGCGGACAGCACCGCCGCCGAAACCATGGTGCCGTTAAAGGCGCTCATGTCGTGGACCACGAGCCACACGGCCACGCAGGTGAACCACCAGAGCGGTCTCGTCGCGGGCACAATCTCGTTCAACCTGCCCAAGGGCGGGTCGCTCAGCGACGCGTCGAAGATCATCGAGCAGGCGCAACGCGACATCGGCATGCCCGCTTCGGTGCACGGTGCGTTTGCGGGCGCGGCGCAAGTGTATGCGCAGTCGATGGGCACCGTACCGCTCCTGATCCTCGCCGCGCTCGCCGTGGTGTACATCGTGCTCGGCGTGCTCTATGAAAACACCATCCACCCGCTCACGATTCTCTCGACGCTGCCCTCCGCCGGGATTGGCGCGACGCTCGCCATGCTGATCTTCGGCACGCCGTTTTCGGTGATCGCGATGATCGGCATCATTCTGTTGATCGGCATCGTCAAGAAGAACGGCATCATGATGGTCGACGTCGCCATCCAGTTGCAGCGCAGCGAAGGCATGGACGCGCGCCGCGCGATTCACGAAGCGGCCGTGGTGCGCCTGCGGCCGATCATGATGACCACGTTCGCCGCCGTGCTCGGCGCGGTGCCGCTCGCGATCGGCATCGGCCAGGGCGCGTCGCTGCGCCAACCGCTCGGCGTGACCGTGATGGGCGGGCTGCTGTTGAGCCAGGTCTTCACGCTGTACACGACGCCGGTCATCTATCTGTTCCTCGACCGCCTGCGCGCACGCCTTGCGCGCTGGGCCGAGCGCCTGCCCTGGAATCGCCAGGCCGATGAGAGCGCATCATGATGAAGATCCCACGCATGCGGATGCAACCCGCTTCCCCCACCACGCTCATGCGCGCCGCGCTGCGGCTCGCCCCCTTCGTCTTCGCGATGCTGGCCAGCGGCTGCATGGTCGGCCCCGACTACCACCGTCCGCAGGTCGCCGTGCCCGCCACCTGGAAGGCGCTGCCGGGCTGGACCCAGGCCGAGCCCGCCGCCGAAGGTCCGAAAGGCGACTGGTGGACCGCATTCAACGACCCGCTGCTCGACGAACTGGAGCCGCTCGTCGTGGTGTCGAACCAGACCGTGCGGCAGAGCTATGCGAACTATCAGCAGGCGCTGGCCGAAGTGCGCATCGCGCGCGCGGGCCTTTTTCCGACGCTCGGCGTAACCGGTTCGGTCACGCGAGAGCGCTCGGCCACGGGCACGCTCAGCAGCGTGAGCGGTGTGAGCGCACTCGGCAGTAGCGCCGGTTTTGCACGCATCAACAACGCAGGCTCGCTGGAGGGCAACGCCAGTTGGGATCTGGATCTGTGGGGCGAGGTACGCCGCCAGATCGAAGAGAATTCCGCGACGGCGCAGGCGAGCGAGGCGACGCTTGCGAATGCAACGTTATCCGAACAAATCGCACTGGCCGACGCCGTGATCAACCTGCGCGTGACCGATGCCGACATCGATCTGTTCACGAACACGGTCGCTGCGTATACGGCGTTTTTGCGCGTCGTGGCCGATCAGGATTACGCCGGCACGGTTGCACCGTCCACGCTCGTTCTCGCGCGCACGCAACTGGAGGGCGCGCAATCGAGCCTGATCGCGCTCGGGGTCGCGCGCGCGCAATACGAGCACGCGATTGCGGTGCTCGTCGGCCGCAATCCCGAGGACATCGAGATTCCGCACAGCGACAAACTGCCCGCCCTTCCCGTGATTCCGGCTGGCGTGCCCTCGACGATTCTGCAACGCCGCCCCGATGTCGCAACGGCCGAGCGGCAAATGGCGGCGGCGAACGCCTCGATCGGCGTGGCGACGGCAGCGTACTTCCCGGCGATCTCGATCTCGGCGCTCGACGGCTTCACGCAATCGCCGCTCTCGGGTTTGCTCCACATCAGTAACTACGTGTGGTCGCTTGGCGCCAGCGCAACGCAGACGATCTTCGACGGCGGGTTGCGCGGCGGCAAGGTCGCCGCGGCGCGCGCCGGTTACGACGCGGCAGTGGCGAACTATCGCGGCACGGTGCTGACCGCGTTCCAGAGCGTGGAAAACGATCTATCCGCGCTGCACATCCTGGAGCAGCAATCCGCCGTGCTCGATGCCGCCGTACGCGATGCCATTCACGGCACGCAGATCGCACAGAACGAATTCGCCGCGGGCACCGTCGATTACACGACAGTCGCGACGGCCCAGACCACGCAACTGAGTCAACAGCAGACCGCGTTGAACGTGCAACAGCAACGGCTTCTGGATACGGCCGCGCTGATCGGCGACCTGGGCGGCGGATGGTCCGGCGCGCTGCACGATGCGCGACATCCTGACCGCGTGGCGCCGGATGCCAACGCTGCGCCTGCGCCCGCTGAAACGGCGAACCGCCAGCCCGCCGCGACACCAGGCCCGTAATGGCGCGGCAGCCGCGCACGGCAGGCCGATCCAGTGGTTCGGGAACCAACGTGCGCGGCGAGACAGCCGGATTGCGACGGAAATTCGCGCCGGACCCCGCACGACGGCTTTCCTGCTCATGCGGGATGCAACCGGTACACCATTCAAAAATTTGAATGGTTACTCGAAAACTGATCGTTTCTCCCAGGATGACAAATTGTGCACGACCGTACAAAAATGAGCCGAATCGTGGAAGCAAATCGGTAAAAGTTTCGTACACAACCAGTCCTCGGAGGGACGCACGTTGAACGAGAACCCGCATCTGCTGCTTACCGCATGGACTCCAAAACAGTACCCGACGCCGCACCGTCCGCACGGTGCCCGCGCCGCGACATACCGTGCACACCCGCGCGAGCCGTTGTCATTCGTCCTGGCGCCACGAGCGCATTCGCCTCTCCCGCTCGCATATTGACGGCGGGATTGGTTCCGGATTTTCAAGCGCCATAAAGATGTCGCAATGATGCGACGCCACCACAGCGAAGCAGTTAATAATATTTAATGAGGACGACGAAATGCGCGACAGGAAAGGCATGAGTAAAAAACTGCTGGTATCCGCATTGACCGTGGCCGGACTGATGGGCATTTCGGATGCGGCGCAGGCGCAAAGCAGCGTGACGCTGTATGGCATTGTCGACGGCTCCATCCTGTACACGAGCCGCACCGCGACCGCGAACGGCGGCCACCAGTTCTCGATGACCGACAGCGGCATGACCGCCTCCAGCTTCGGCATGCGCGGCAGCGAGGACCTCGGCGGCGGCATGCGCGCCATTTTCGAGCTTGAGAACGGCTTCAGCGTCGCGAACGGCCAGTTCAACAATTCGAACGGCGGCATGTTCGGCCGCCAGGCGTGGGTCGGCATCGACAGCAAGTTCGGTACGGTGAAAGCCGGTGTGCAGTACTCGCCGTTCTTCCTGGCGCTCTACGACATGGACCCGCGCGCCATGTCGTACTTCGGCACCGGCCTCGTGAGCTACCTCGACAACGTCCTGATCACGGGTCTCTTCAACAGCAACTCGATTACGTATACGTCGCCGGAAATCGCTGGCCTCCAGGCGTCGGGCCTGATGGCGCTCGGCGGCACGGCAGGCAACTTCCAGGCCGGACGCCAGTATTCGGCGAGCCTGCGCTATCACATCGGCGGCTTCACGATCACAGGCGCAATGTATAACGGCAACGAGGGTGGCACCGCCGTTCCGATCAGCACGGTTGCATTTGTCGGCCGCACGCTCGGCGCGAGCTATCGCTTCCCGAACGACCTCGCGATTTATGCCTCGTATGCGCTTTACAAGGTCGCAGGTTCATTCAGTAACAGCGTGTACTCCGGCGGCTTCAGCTACTTCGTCAAGCCCTACCTCAACGTGAACGCCGGCGTCTGGTACACCCACGACGGCGCCCATATCGGCGGCGAAAGCAACCACTCGATCATGGCGTCGAGCGGCGTACAGTTCTTCCTCTCCAAGCGTACGACGCTCTACGGGCAGGTTGGCTACGTCAACAATAGCGGCCTCATGGACACGGGCTTGTCGGTCAACAACGCGCTGTTCGGCGTGAGAGGTTCGACCGTGGGCGCGAGCCTCGGTATCCGGCACATGTTCTGATCGACGTGCGCAGGTTCGCCTTCGCGAATGCAATCGAATGCAGCCGAATACAACCGATTGCGACCTGCACGAAGTCCGCTTTCACCCGCCCCGCGGCGGCCGGAAAGCGGACTTCGTCATTTCCGGGCACGCTTCTAACTTTGGGGCGTTTCGCGCGCGGAGACCGGCGCAGGTACTGACGCGGAAGCGGGCGCGGGCATGGCTGAGGCCGGCAAGCCGAACACGTAGTCGAACCCGAGGTTAAACACGTAGGCGTAGGCGAGGAAAAACAGGGAGAGGCCGGCGTCCATGACGAACGCCTCCATCAGCGACACGTGCAAGATCAACGCCAGCATCGGCACCAGCATCACGAGAAGGCCGCCTTCGAACCCCACCGCGTGCGCGATGCGCCTCGCAACGCTGCGGCCGCGCTTCGTCTGGCGCGCTTCCCAGCGCTCGAAGTACATGTTGTAGACGAAATTCCACAACGTGGCGATCACCGACGTGAGCACCGCCGCCGCACCCGCGCGGCCAGCACCGCTACTGGCCATCGACGAGAGCCCCACCCCGGTCGCGAGAATGCCCAGCCCCTCGAATACGGTGACATAGACGATACGTCGTTTCAGACCTTGCATGAACCACTCCATCGTGCACTGGACCTGGAACAGGTCTGGATCACAGCCGCGCCGCGCTGTCGAGCCGACATGCGAAATGCGAAATGCACAGCATACACAGGGCAAACGCGAGGCAGGCGCAAAACGTCAACGCCTGCCTCGCGAACGAACCTCAAGCGAGTTCGGTAAACACGGCCTGCGTGGACAGACGCGACTTCGGCAGCTTCGCGTTGAAGTCGCTGGCGCTGCGATAGCCGAGGCCCACCACCACGAGCGACGTGAGGCCCTGTGCTTGCAGACCGAGTTCGGCGTCGAGCGTCGTCGCATCGAAGCCTTCCATCGGGCACGCGTCGATTTCGAGCGTCGCAGCGCCGATCAACAGCGTGCCGAGCGCCAGATAGGCCTGCTTCTCCATCCACGCCGACAGGTCGCCGCGCTCGTCGCGATGCAGGTTCACATAGAACGAACGCGATTTCTGCTGGCCCGCTTTCGCATCGTCGTTGGCGAAGCGGCCGTCCGCCTCTTCCTGCGCGAGCACGGCGGCGAGATGGGCATCGTCCATGTCGGTGCGCGCGCACAGCACCATGACGTGCGATGCGTTCATCACCTTCGGCTCGTTATAGGCATAGCCCGGCTGCATGGCCTTCGCGATGCGCGCGCGGGCCGCGTCGCTCGACGCAATCACGAAGTGCCACGGCTGCGAATTCACCGAAGACGGACTGAAGCGAACCAGCTCCTTCAGCTCATCGATGACCGACGCCGGAATCTTGCGGGCCGGATCGAATGCCTTGGTTGCATGGCGGCCTTTCGCGAAGCGGGTGAGATTCAAATGCATTCTCCTGGGGATGGGCGGTGTCTGAACTGACCTCGGGTGGCTGTTGATGGCCACCGTAACGCCAGCAAGCGCGACATCGTACAGCATGCGCACGTGCTCGCGCGCTGCGCCTGCACTGCACTGCACTACAGCGGCTTCCGCTATGCTGGATGCTCACCCGCCACGAAGGAGAATGGGCCATGCGCCAGGCACTTCACCATCTGAGCGTGAATGCACGCACGCGCGGCCTCATCGACATCAGCGCGCCCGTGCGCGAATTCGTGCGCGATCAGGGCATCGCAACGGGCCTGCTCACCGTGTTCTGCCGGCATACGTCGGCATCGCTGCTGATCCAGGAGAATGCGGATCCGTCCGTGCGCCGCGATATCGAACGCTACTTCGATGCACTCGCGCCCGAAGATCCGCAGCGCTACGAACACGACACCGAAGGCCCCGACGATATGCCCGCGCATCTGCGCACCGCACTGACGCAGACCCAGCTTTCGATACCGGTCGAGCACGGCGAACCGGTGCTCGGCACCTGGCAGGGCATCTATCTGTTCGAGCATCGCCGCCACGCGCAGGCGCGCGATATCGTCCTGCATCTGATCGGCGAGTGACATCGGTTTTTCGCCCGTGCGTCACGGCAAACGCACCGTGCCGGCGCTATGCTACGGCTTCCATTCAACGCGGTTTCGCCTGCAGAAGGAACGCTCATCATGAAACAGCACACCGGATCCATGATCACCTTTACCCGCCCCGACGGCCAGGCGCTGCAGGGTTATCTCGCGAAACCGGAGAAGACCGAAGGCGCGCCCGCCATCGTCGTGATCCAGGAATGGTGGGGCTTGAACGACCAGATCCGCGGCGTGGCCAATCGCCTCGCACAAGCGGGCTATCTAGTACTCGTGCCCGATCTCTACCGCGGCAAGGCAACGGTGGAGGAAGAAGAGGCCAATCACCTGATGAATGGGCTCGACTTCGCCGATGCCGCTTCGCAGGACATACGCGGCGCAGTCGATTTTCTGAAGACGCTGACCGACCGCGTCGGCGTGACGGGCTTTTGCATGGGCGGCGCGCTGACGCTGCTCGCTGCGACCCAGATTCCGGGTCTATCCGCCGTTGTGGTGTGGTACGGCTGTCCGCCGCTCGACTATATCGACGCCACGAAGATCACCGCGCCCGTGCTCGGCCACTGGGCCACTCAGGACATGTTCTTCGAGGCGGATATGATCGATGCGCTCGAAACGAAGCTGCGCGATGCGAAGGTCGATGTCGAGTTTCACCGCTATCTCGCGCACCACGCATTCGCCAACGAAACCGCCGCGGGCCCGGGCCGCATCGCGGCCACGCAATACGATCCCGTCTGGGCGCAACTGGCGTGGGATCGCACGCTGACGTTCTGGGGCAAGACGCTCTGGAAGCGGTGAAGCGCGTGCCGGTTCAGCAGGGGCGCAGCAATGTGCCCCCGTACCGCACCGCGCCGCAAACCGCGCCGCACATCAGGCGGCTGCGGCTCGTTGCGCGTGCACCGGTTTTGACTCAGCGGATACGGAACACGGCCATCGCCGTGCTCAGGCGGCGCGCCTGGTCCTCGAGCGACGCCGCAGCGGCTGCGGATTGCTCGACGAGCGCGGCGTTTTGCTGCGTCACCTGATCCATCTGCGAGACGGCGATATTGACCTGGTCAATGCCGGTGCTCTGCTCGGAAGCCGCCGAAGCGATCTCGCCCATGATCGCGCTCACGCGCGCAATGGCGTCGACGATCTCCTGCATCGTCGCGCCCGAACGCTCCACGAGCCCCGCGCCGGTTTCCACCCGCGCGTTCGACGTCGCGATGAGGTCCTTAATCTCCTTGGCTGCCGCCGCGCTGCGCTGCGCGAGCGAGCGCACCTCGCCTGCGACCACCGCGAAGCCGCGCCCTTCTTCCCCCGCCCGCGCCGCTTCCACAGCGGCGTTCAGCGCAAGGATGTTGGTCTGGAACGCGATGCCTTCGATCACGCCGACGATGTCGCCGATACGCCGCGAATCGCTGACGATGTGCTGCATCGTGCCCACCACTTCGCGCGTGAGGTCGCCGCCCTGGGCTGCGAGCCCCGAGGCGCCCTGCGCCAGCGAGCTGGCTTCCTGAACGTTGCCGGTGGTCTGGCGCACCGTGGACGTGAGCTGTTCGATGCTGGCCGCCGTCTCTTCGAGCGATGCGGCCTGCTGTTCGGTGCGTTGCGACAGGTCGGTATTGCCGGTCGCGATCTCGCCCACGCCCGTATCGATCGAAGTAACGCCGTCGCGCACCGTGCCGACCATCGTGACCAGCGATTCCTGCATGCGCTGCAGGCCCGCCAGCAGCTTGCCCATTTCATTGCTGCTCGTCACGGCGACGGACTGGGTCAGATCGCCATTCGCGATCCGCTGGAACTGGGTGACCGCCGCATCGATCGGGTCCACGATCGCACGCATCAGCGCGATGCGCGCGATCCACGCAAACACGAGTGCGCCCACGAGGCCGATGGCCACCGCCACGCAGACCACGACAAAGCGGTCATGCGCATTCTGGAAGCGCTTCGCACCGTTGCCGGCCTGGTGCTTTTCGAGGGCGGCCATCGCCGTGTCGTAATCGCTGTAGAGCGACGGCAGCGTGTGCGCCTGCAGTTCCGTGAAGCTGTTGTAATCGCCGGACTTGAGCAAGGCGAGGCCCTTGTCGATGCCCTCGTGCAGGAACGTGTCGCGCTTTTCCAGCATCGCCTTCAAGAGGCCCTGGTTTTCCGCGTCGTCCGCCGACGCGATCGACCGGAAATGGTCGAGCCGGTCATTCGAATTCTTGAGGTACTGGTCGATGCGTTCAAGCACGCCCTTCGCACCGGGCTGGTCGCCGATGGCCATGAACGACGCAGCCGTTGCGAGCGCAAGGCGCAAACGCAGAAGCTGGCTCGCACTGCCCTCCAGATCGGTGACGGCGGGCACGTCAACCGTGTACATATCCTGCAGTTCCGTGTCGCTTTGCCGGATCGACAAGAGTCCCACGGCGGCGCCGACAACCAGCACGACGCCAATAAACGTGACCATCAGGGTAAGGCACGTGCGAATCGACAGCTTGTTGAGCATTTCCCATCTCCGGCGGGTCGAAGTCGGCCGTGGCACACCCTCGACCATATTTTTGTCTGTTGGAGGGCACGCATGACCGCTTGCGACTCGCAAGATCGATGGATTTACGGCTCCGGATTATGACAACGGCACGAAACTGTAAAACTTTAGGCGCGCGGCATAGGGCCGGGCGTGCCGTCCGCCGCGCACGGACCCGTCAGGCCGGGCGCCGGATCCAGCACGGGCGGGCGTGGGTGCGAACGACAGCGGCAAAGGGCCGCTCGCTATACAGAAGCGAACTCGATTGCCGGTTCGCAAAGGATGGGGAAATTGACCGAGTTCGCCACGTAGCATTTCGCGTGGGCGGTGTGGTGAAGCTGTTCGGCCAGTTCGCGGTCGTCGCCGGTGCGAAGCGTGACGCGCGGGCGCAGGACGATCTGCGTGAACCGCCCCTCATCCGGGGTGTCCAGCATCGTGCCTTCCGCCGCGTCGACATATGCGAGAACGCAAATGCCCGCGTCCGCGCACAAATGCAGATACCAGAGCTTATGGCATGCCGATGCCGCCGCCACGAGCAGGTCTTCGGGATTCCAGCGCGCGGCGTCGCCGAGGAAGGCCGCATCCGATGAGCCGGGAATGTCCGGTTTGGCGCCCGCGCGAATGATGTGATCGCGGCCGTAGTCGCGGTATCCCGATGTGCCGGTGCCCTTGTTGCCCGTCCATTGCACCGTGACGCTGTACTTGTGCTGACCGTATGCCATCGCGCATTTCCCTGAAATCGAAGCGTTGAATCCGGACGGCGGGACTTCGAGGCGCATCGCCCGCCGATCCGGTCCTCGGGCGTGATTGTGACGGACATCGTGCAACCCTGTCGCTCCCGGCAGACCCGAGTATCATCGAGCCCCACGATCGATCTCCGAAAGCCGAGTCTGCTTATGAATTTTCCTGCCGATAGTTCCTCGCCGCGCGCCCTGCGTGCACTTACGCAACTGGAGGCGCGCATCGTCGGCGTGCTGGTCGAGAAGCAGCAGACGGTGCCGGACACCTACCCGCTGTCGCTGAATTCGCTGACTTCGGGCTGCAATCAGAAGACGGCCCGCGCGCCTGTGATGAACGTCACCGAAACCGAGGTGCTGGGCGCGATCGAGGACCTCAAGCATCTGAGCCTCGTATTCGAGGGCAGCAGCAGCCGGGTGCCGCGCTTCGAGCACAACCTGAACCGCGTGCTCGGCATTCCGAGCCAGGCCGTCGCGCTGATCGCGGTGCTGCTGCTGCGCGGCGCGCAGACCGCCGCAGAACTGAGGCTGAATTCCGCCCGTCTGCATGGATTCGCCGACGTTTCGTCGGTCGAGGCGTTTCTCGGCGAACTCGCCGACCGTGAGCCGCCGCTCGTCGTGAAGCTGCCGCGCGCGCCGGGCGAGCGCGAGAATCGCTGGGTGCATCTGTTGTGCGGCGAGGTGGACATCAGCGCCGTAGCGGGCAGCGTTGCGATGAGCGAAACCGAATCCGCGCGCGACGGCGTTTCGTTCGCGCAATTCGATGCGCTCAAAAGCGATCACGAGTGCCTCGCCGACGAAGTGGCCCGACTGCGCGCACTGGTCGAGCGGATGGCGGCGGAATTGGGCATCTCACCGGATGAGTCGTCGCCCGCTGCTTAATCACGACGAACGACGCAGCGCGGGTCGACGGGCGCCACGATAGCGCCCCAAATCCGCGCTGTGTTTACGTTTAAACTTGCGCGATGGACACATGCCGTTACTGCGGAAAAACCCGTGACGAATGGGATTGTCACGGCGAGGATTGCCGTACCGCCATCGCGCGGGCGTTGCAGCGCCAGCGCAAGGGCCTGCCGATGGTGGCCAACGTAATCCGCAACGAGATCCCGGCAGGTGCGAGCACGGGCGAAGTCATCGCCGCCTTGTCGCGCCAGCGCAGGCGTGCGCGGCGCGGCAACGAAGAACGCCGCGACCGCAAGGCGCTCGACGGCACCGACGAAAGCTGAGCCTGCCTTCCTCACCCGCTTTACACACGCCTCACTCGCCTGCCGGTTCCTGCGCGGCGATGCCGATTCCGGGCTGCGCGAACGCCTCTTCCAGAAAATCCACGCCCGCACCTTCGCCGATTGCGCGAGCCGCGCGGGGTAGACGGCCCACTCGTCGGCAGGCTGCGTGACGCCAGGCAGCACGCGCAGCAGCCGTCGAGTATCGAGCAGCGGCAACGTCACCGTGCCGGAGCCGCCGCTGCTTGCTGACGCAACGATTTCGCCGCCTGTTTCGCGGCTTATCGCACGGTTTTTTTCGCGGCTTGTTACCCTGCCGCGAGCGCGGCGGCGACAGCCTCGCCGACATCCGCTGTATTGGCCGTGCCGCCCATGTCGGGCGTGCGCGGCCCTTCCACGAGCACCTTCTCGATGGCGCGCATGATCGCGTCGTGCGCCTGCGTGAAGCGCGCGTCGCCGTTGCCGAGGAATTCCAGCATCATCGCGCCCGACCAGATCATCGCAACCGGATTGGCGATCTTCTTGCCGAAGATGTCCGGCGCCGAGCCGTGCACCGGCTCGAACAACGAAGGAAACGTGCGCTCCGGATTCAGGTTCGCCGACGCAGCAAGGCCGATCGTGCCCGTGCAGGCGGGTCCGAGATCCGAAAGGATGTCGCCGAACAGGTTCGAAGCCACCACCACGTCGAAGCGGTCCGGCTGCAGTACGAAACGCGCCGAGAGAATGTCGATGTGCTGCTTGTCCCACGTCACATCCGGGTACTGCTCGCCCATCGCGGCCACGCGCTCGTCCCAGTACGGCATGCTGATCGCGATACCGTTCGACTTCGTCGCCGCCGTGAGTTTCTTGCGCGCGCGCTTGCTGGCCGCCTCGAAGGCAAACTTCAGGATGCGGTCCACGCCGTGACGCGTGAACACCGACTCCTGCAGCACGAACTCGCGCTCGGTGCCCTCGAACATCTTGCCGCCCACCGAGCTGTATTCGCCCTCGGTGTTCTCGCGCACGACGAGGAAATCGATATCGCCGGGCTTGCGGTTCGCGAGCGGGCACGGCACGCCGGGCAACAGGCGCACCGGACGCAGGTTCACGTACTGGTCGAAGTCGCGGCGAAACTTGAGCAACGACCCCCACAGCGAAATGTGATCGGGCACCTTGTCGGGCCAGCCCACCGCGCCGAAGTAGATCGCATCGAAATCCCTGAGCGTGGCAAACCAGTCGTCGGGCATCATCTTGCCGTGTTCGAGGTAGTAGTCGCAGCTCGCCCACTCGAAGTGCGTGAATTCGATCGAAAGGCCGAATTGCTTCGCCGCCGCCTGCACCACGCGCAGGCCCTCCGGCATCACTTCCTGACCGATGCCGTCGCCCGCAATGGCGGCGACCCTGTACGTCTTGGTCATGTCTCGTTCTCCGTTGCTGGCGCGAACCGGCATTGATCCGCGCGTTATGTCCGCCAGCATGCCTGAAAACGGCACGGAAACAAGCTGCGTTCGCGTGGAGCCATTCAACACGGAACGTGGATAATCTTGCGCGCGCGTCCCTTTGGCGCAGCAGCCCAAACTCGCCTACACTCACACGCTGCTTCGTCACGATCCCGTCGCAATCTCGTCGCGATGTCTTCGCATCGCCCACTACCCGGTAACGTCCCATGTTTGCACCCGCCAGCACCCTCCCCGCCGACAAACCCGCCCTCTACGAAACCCTCGCCTCCCAGGCGCGCGCGATGCTCGAAGGCGAGTCCGACGTCATCGCCAACGCGGCGAATTTTTCGTCGCTCGTGTTCAACTCGCTCGAAGGACTCAACTGGGCCGGTTTTTATTTCTTCGACGGCAAGGAACTCGTCGTCGGCCCGTTCCAGGGCAAACCCGCGTGCGTGCGCATCGGGCTGGGCAAAGGCGTGTGCGGTACTGCGGCGCAGACGCGCGAAACTCAGGTCGTGCGCGACGTGAACGCGTTTGCCGGTCACATTGCCTGCGATTCGGCTTCGCAATCGGAAATCGTCGTGCCCCTCGTCGCGCCGGATGACACGCTGATCGGCGTATGGGACGTGGACAGCCCGCTCATCGCCCGCTTCGACGACGAAGACGCGAAAGGCATGGAAGCGCTGTGCCGCGCGTTCGTCGAATTTGGCTGGAAAACCGCCGCACGCAAGGGCGATTGAGTCGATCAATCCGCTGCTGCAATCTCCTGAACGGGCCGCGCGAACGACCGGCGGCCCTGCCTCATTCCGGTCTGAATCGACACACGCCGCCGGACGAGTCGTGTGTACGAACCCGCCGCGCACCTACCCGCCCCCATCGCCGAATTCCGAAATCCGGAATTTGCGCCTGCATTGCAGAATCGCCTCAAAAAACCTCACGCGCTCACCGATCACCCCGGTCGTAATGCCCGCGCAAGCTACGGCTGCAGAGCGTTCGCAATCCCACCCCGCAAAGCGTTCCGAATAAAACGAACGATCATTCGGTATTTCCCCCAGGCTGACTGCATAGCGGAATCCATTGCCAAATGATGCCCTGACGCGCGCTATCGCCCCGGGCACGTATGCGGCCACAACGACAGCGCGGATCACGCGGTAACAGCAGTCACAGCCTCAGCAGTACACCGGTTTCCCGTTTTCAGGAGGATCAGGGTGGATCTGTTCTTGCAGCAGGTGCTCAACGGCTTGACGCTTGGCGGCGTCTACAGTCTCGTCGCGCTTGGCCTCACGCTCGTGTACGGCATCATGGCGGTGCCGAACTTCGCGCACGGCGCGTTCTACATGGTCGGCGCATTTGCCGCGTTCTTTCTGACGACCCGTCTCGGCTTGAACTACTGGGTCGGCATGGCCGCCGCCGCGGCGTGCGTCGCGGCCCTCGCCGTCCTCGCCGAGCGGCTCGTGTTCCATCCGCTGCGCAACGCTTCGGGCCTCTCCCCGATGATCGCCGCCATCGGCCTGATGCTGTTCCTGCAGGCCGCGGCGCAGGTGCTCTGGGGCACCGACTTTCACCGCATGGCGCCGCCGTGGTCCGGGGTGGTCGAATTCTCCGGGGTCATCGCGCCCATCCAGCGGCTCCTGATCATCGGCGGCGCGTTTGGCCTCGTGCTCGCGCTGCAACTGTTCCTGCATCACACGGTCGCCGGATCGACGATCCTCGCCGTCGCGCAGAACCGCGAAGGCGCCGCGCTGATGGGCATCGATCCGCGCAAGGTCGGCATGGCCACGTTCGCGATCTCCGGCGCGCTCGCCGCCGTCGCCGCCGCGCTTTACGCGCCGATCAATCTCATCTATCCGGCCATGGGGCAGCTCGTGATCCTCAAGGCATTCGTCATCATCATCCTCGGCGGCATGGGCAGCGTGCCCGGCGCTATCGCGGGCGGCCTCATCATCGGGCTCGCCGAAAGCTTCGGCGCGTTCTACGTCTCGCCCGACTATCAGGATCTCATCGCCTTCGTGCTGCTCGTCGCGATCCTCTCGTTGCGCCCGCAAGGTCTCTTCGCCAGGGAGGTGCGCGCATCATGATTACCGCACGCCACGCCGGATGGCTCGTGCTGCTCGCGCTCGGCCTCGCCCTGCCGCTCTTCGTGCACAACGACTATTCGCTAACGGTCATGTCCACGGCCTATATCTTTGCGCTCGCAACGGTCGGCCTGAATCTCATCACCGGCTACGCCGGCCAGTTCAATCTCGCGCATGGCGGCTTCATGGCCATCGGCGCGTATACGGTCGGCATCCTCACCGTCGATTACCACGTGCCGTTCTGGATCGCATTCGCGCTCTCGGGCGTCGTATGCGTCGCGATCGGGTTCTTCGTCGGCATCCTGTCGCTGCGCCTGAGAGGCAACTACTTCGCGATCTTCACGCTGTGCGTGGGCTACATCATCTTTCTCGTCATCGAGAAATGGGACAGCCTCACGCATGGCGTGGTCGGCATCATCGACATCGCCGCGCCGCCCGGGTTTGGCTCCCTATCGTTCGACAGCCCGCGCTCGCTCTACTACCTCACGCTCGCCTTCCTCGCCGCCGGAATCTGGCTCATGCACCGCATCGTTAATTCGTTGCTCGGGCACACATTCATCGCCATCCGCAACGGCGAAAATCTCGCCCAGGCGCTCGGCATCGATCTCATGCGCAACAAGCTGCTGGCGTTCCTGATCTCGACGTTCTACGCGGGCATCGCCGGCGGTCTCTATGCGGGTTTCGTCCGCTTTCTGGGCCCCGATCTCGCAGGCATCGAACATACCTTCGACATGACGATGTACATGATGGTCGGCGGCGTGGGAACGCTGGCCGGTCCGTTGATCGGCGCGCTCGCCGTGCCGTGGATCACGCAGTATCTGCAGTTCATGCAGGACTACCGCTTTCTCGTCTTCGGCCCGCTTCTGATCGCATTGCTGATCTTTCTGCCGCGCGGGCTGGTCGGCTTTTACGAGAGCGCCCGCGGCCGCCTCGCGCTGCGCCGCGTGCCGCAGGCCGCCGTGCGCCGCGCACCGCAAGGAGACGGCCATGCTTGAAATCGACAATCTCAGCAAGCGCTTCGGCGGCCTGTGCGCCGTCACCGGCGTCAGCACGAAGATCGAGCCCTGCAAGGTCAACGCGATCATCGGTCCCAACGGCGCGGGCAAGACGACGTTCTTCAATCTGATCAGCGGCATGTACCGGCCGACGAGCGGCGCGATCCGCCTGCGCGGCCAGGATGTGGCAGGACTGCGCGCGGACCAGATGGCGCGCCTTGGCGTGGCGCGCACGTTCCAGGCGACGACACTCTTTGAAGGCGCAACCGTCCTCGACAACCTGATCGTCGGGCACCGGCTGCGCACGCGTTCGGGCCTGCTCGACGTGCTGCTGCGCACGCGCCGCTGCAAGGCCGAGGAGCGCGCCTGCCGCGAGAAGGCGCGCGGCGCGCTGAATTTCGTCGGCCTATCGAATATCGAGGAACGTTCGGCAGGCGACATCACTCAGGAGGAGCGCAAGCGCGTGGCGATTGCGCTCGCGCTGGCGACCGAGCCTGCGCTGCTGCTGCTCGACGAACCCGCGGGCGGCATCAATCCCGAGGAGACGGACGGGCTCGCCGAACTGATCCGCAAGATCGCGACCGCGGGCATGACCGTGTGCCTCGTGGAGCACAAGATGAACATGATCATGAATCTCGCCGACAAGATCATGGTCCTCGACCACGGCGAAAAGATTGCCGAAGGCACACCGGCCGAGATCCGCACGAATCAGGCGGTAATCGACGCCTATCTCGGGAGCGACCATGCTGACGTTCAATGACGTGTGCCTCGACTACGGCAGCTTCCGCGCGCTGCACGGCATCACGCTGCACGCGGGCGAAGGCGAACTGGTGGTGTTGCTCGGCGCGAACGGAGCGGGCAAAAGCTCGATCTTCCGCGCGGCCAGCGCGCTCACCCGCGCAAGCGCGGGGCACATCCGGCTCAAGGGCGCCGATCTCATCGGCAAGCAGCCTGCCGATGTCGTGCGCGCGGGCGTGGTGCATTGCCCGGAAGGCCGCAAGCTCTTTCCGGGCATGTCGGTGCTGAAGAACCTGATGCTCGGCGCGTATACGCACCGGCGCGATCACGCGGGCAATCGCGGCCGCCTCGACGAAGTGTTCGCCCTTTTTCCCGCACTCGAAGAACGCAAGGACGACGCAGCCGGCGCGCTGAGCGGCGGGCAGCAGCAGATGGTCGCGATCGGCCGCGCGCTGATGAGCCGCCCGCGCGTGCTGCTGCTCGACGAGCCGTCGCTCGGACTCGCGCCGCTCATCGTCAAGCAGACGTTCGAGGTGATCCAGCGCATCAACCGCGCGGGAACCACCGTATTGCTCGCGGAACAGAACGCCCATGCCGCGCTGAAGATCGCGCATCGCGCGTATGTCGTGGAAGCCGGCCGGATCGTTCTGGAAGGCACCTACGAGAGCCTCGCCGGTAACGAAGCGGTGCGCCGCGCCTACGTGGGCGGCTGAACGCGGCGAAAGCCGGTCACAACAACAGCAACTGAAACCCCGTGGAGGAGACAGACGATGACCCTCAAGAAGCTATCCTCGGCATTGATCGCGGCCCTTGTTGTAGCGCATCCGGCCTTTGCCGACGATACCGTCCATCTCGGCTATTCCGGTCCGCTGAGCGGCGGCGCGGCCAAGTACGGCAAGGAAGTGCTCGAAGGCATGCAGATGGCGGTGGCCGAGATCAACCAGGCCGGGCTCGTCGTGGCGGGCAAGAAGGTCAAGGTGGACATCGTTGCGCTGGACGACCAGTACAACCCGAGCGAAACCGCCATCAACGCACGCCGCCTCGTGCAGGAATACCGTGCGCCGGTCGTGCTGGTGCCGCACTCGGGCGGCTGCTACGCCGTGCAGACCATGAACGCGCAACAAAAGCTGTTGCTGCTCGCCTATACGAGCGTGCCGGAGCTGGCCGCACGCGGCAATCCGCTCACGCTGCGCATCCCGCCCGAGTTCACGTCGTATACCGGATCGTTCGTGAAGTATGAGATCGGCAAATTCGGCAAGGGCGTTGCACTCGCGAACACCGACACCGATTACGGCAAGGCATGGACCGCCGCGTTCAGGCCGGTCTGGCTGGCTGCGGGCGGCACCGTCGTCGCCGACAACCCGATGTCGTATAACCGCGCCACCGACTTTTACAGCGGCGTGAGCCGCGTGCTCGCATCGAAGCCGAACGTGATTTTTGTCGGCGGGCCGTCCGAGCCCACCGGACTCATCATCCGCCAGGCGCGCGAGCTGGGCTTCAAGGGCGGCTTCGTCGTGATGGACCAGGCCAAGCTCGACGAAGTCGCGAAGGTCGCGGGCGGCTACGGCGCGCTCGAAGGATCGGTGGGCGTGATGCCCGTGTCCGACGATCCGTCGCCCGCAGCGAAAGCGTTCGTCGCGCGCTTTGCGAAGACGCACGATGGGCGTATGCCGTCGCAGGAAAACTCGCTCAACTACACGGCGGTCTGGGCGACAGCGCTGGCGATGAAGCAGGCGGGCACGACGACCGACGCGGTGGCGATCCGCAAGGCGTACGACGCGGCGCTCAAGAACCTGACGGCGGACAACAATCCGAACGGGCTGACCGGCGTCGACGCGCGCGGCGGCTTGACGATGGGGCACGCCGTCGTGGCCGTGGTGGATGGCGGCGCGATCAAGCCGCTGCCGGCTGCCGAGCTGAGCGCCGCGAAGTAACACGACGTTGCGCCAGCCGCGAATCGTCGGGGGCACGCGCCGCGCCCCCGACATGCTGGCGCATCCACGATGAATTCCACGAATCCATTCATCGATTCCACACTGCAGACGTACGGGCAATTCTGCAGCCAGCCCACACATCCGGACACGGCGGACATGGGTAGGTAAAACCTGCTCGTGAGCCTGGGCCGCAAAATGCCGACAACAATGCGCGCAGCATCTGATCGAAATCGATACGGCCCTGGCTGGCCGGTGCTAAATTTCCCACCGCCGCTTATTTTTCTGCAGAAACGCCCGCATGCGGGCAAACGTTTCCGGCCACACGGCACGCCGCGCGGCGAGACCCGGCTGGTATTGAGAAGATCAAGAAAAGAGATGACACCCGAATTGCTGAGCAGCAGGCTCATGGACCCAGCCAACGATGCGTCGAGCGGCGTACCGGACGGCTACACACTCTTCGAACACGGCGGCCCGTATTTCCGCGCGCTCGGACCGCTCTACACGCGCCCGGCTGCGGCGGGCGGGCTCATCGTGTCGGTGCGGGTCAAAGCCGCGCATACGAACCCGCTCGGCATCGCCCACGGCGGCATGCTGCTAACGCTCGCCGACGGCACCCTCGGCATCTACCTGAGCCAGGCGCCGCACGCACAGCGCGGCGCGCATGTCACGGTGACCACCACGCTCAACAGCGAATTCCTCTCGGCTGCCCATGTCGGCGACTGGCTGGAAGCGCATGCGCGCGTGCGCCGCAACGGCCGGCGCATCGTGTTCGCGGAATGCACGCTCAGGGTCGGCGAGCGCGAAGTGCTGCATACGAGCGGCACGTTCTTGCCCATCGACCGCTGAATCCTGCCGAATCCCGCTTAATCCGCTATCGCGCGGCGAGCGAGCCCGCTTCGAGCTGCGCCACGATGTCCAGCAGCCGCGGCTTCACCTCGCCGAGCAGAAATTCCTTCGACAGCGAACTCGCCGGGCCGCCCACGTTGATCGCCATGACCGGCAAGCCGCCGTCCGCTTGAAACGCGCGGGCGATGCCGTTCACGTCCTTCTGCCACTCGCCGAACGAACAGGTCACGCCGAGCGTGCGATGGTCTTCGACAGCCTGCTCGATGCCGGGCCGGATGCGCGGCCAGGCCACGTCGTCGAGTTCGCGGATCTGCTCCATCACGTCGTGCCGTTCGCGCGCCGCGACCGTGGCAAGCCAGGCGCGCCCGATCGCCGAGGTGGCGAGCGGAATGCGCGAGCCCACATCGAGCGTGAGCGCGAGCGCCGCCGTGCCGCGGCAGCTTTCGATGTACAGCATCGAGAGCCGGTCGCGCAGTCCAAGCGACACGGTGCCGCCCGAAAACTCCGCCAGCTCCTGCATCAGCGGGCGCGCCATCTTGCGCACGTCGAGCCGCGCGAGAATCGAACTGCCGAGCGCAAGGCATGCCGTGCCCAGGCGGTAGCGCCCGTTGTCTTCGAGATGAATCAGGTAGCCGAGCTTCGTGAGCGTCATGGTCAGACGCGAAACCGTCGAGCGCGGCAGCCCGCAGCGTTGCGCGATTTCCTGATTGGTCAGCATCGCATCGCCGCCGCGGAAGCACGCCAGCACTTCGAGCCCGCGCGCGAGTGCGGTCACGAAATGGCGGTCTTCCTTGTGAACGGCATGGTGAACCGCGTGGTGAACCGCGTGGTGAACTGCGGGCCGGTCTGTCTTGTGCTCGATATCAGCCATCTTGATATGAGAAAAGTACGTTCGGAGTTCGCCTGAAGCGGGAAGCACAGCGTCCAAAAACACCGGCAACGCCGCTACATGGGCGGAATTATATTCTGAGATGCAGAACTGCAAGCGGCCGCGTCACGCACATAATCTGCGGCCCGGGTCTCTTGTTCTGGAACATGTCTGCGACCGAACGGCTCTCGACGTAGGGACGGGAACTGGATAGATTCACAGTCGATCAAGGCGCGCCGCCTGTCGTACCCGCACGCTGCATTCATACGCTGCACCCGCACGTCGCGGCAACCGGTTCGCCGCTGCGCGGCACCGACCGCATGGCAGGCCGCCAATGCGCATTGCACAGGAATTTCGACTCCGCTACGTTCGCACGTGAATCACCAGAGCGGATCGTCTTTGTCAAACAAACAACTACCTCCAGCATGCTGCCATCGATACTTTTCTCAGTCGTTGACGACGTCCGCCGCCGTGCGCCGCTCGTCCACTGTCTCGCGAACCTCGTCACCACCAATATGACCGCCAACGTGCTGCTCGCGGCAGGCGCGTCGCCCGCCATGGTGGTGGCGCGCGAGGAAGTCGCGGAATTCGTCACGCTGGCCAACGCGCTCTCCGTCAATCTCGGCACGCTCGACGCCGCGCAGGCCGAGGCGATCCAGGTGGCCGTCGAGGCCGGACGCGCGGCAGGCGTGCCGTGGGTGCTCGATCCCGTGGCAGTTGGCGCGCTGACGTTCCGCACCGATTTCGCGCGCAAGCTGATTGCCGCGCAACCGGCGGTCATTCGGGGCAACGCTTCGGAGATCATCGGCCTCGCGGGCGGCCCCGCGAGCGGCCGGGGCGTCGATAGCACGGCCAGCACCGACGACGCACGGGGCGCCGCCCGCGCACTCGCGCTCGACCTGCATGCGGTGGTGGCCGTGACGGGCGCCATCGACTACATCACGGACGGCAAGCGCAGCATCGAACTGGCAAACGGCGACGAAGTGATGCCGCGCGTCACGGGAACCGGTTGTGCGCTGTCCGCGCTCGTCGCCGCATTCATCGGCGCGGGTGGCTACGAGGGCAATCTCTGGATTCCGGCCGTCGCCGCGGTCGCCCTCGCCGGGGTCGCCGGTGAACTGGCCGCCCGCGAAACGGCCGGGCCCGGCAGCTTTACGCCTGCCTGGCTCGACCGGCTCGCGACGCTCGACGCCGGGACGTTTGCCTCGACGCTGCACTACCGCGAGTGCCGATAACAGTCAACGGCGATACAGCGCCATCGCACGAAAATTTTTCGATATGTCGGCTGGCAGTGCATACGCGTTGATCCAGGGCAAATCTTTCACGTCCTGCACTTCTATCGCCGATGTGCACAACCTATAGTCCGTGGAATTCCGTCCCGCACGACATGTAGTTAACGTCCGTGACCATCCAACCGAGTTACGCCAGCAACCACGATGGCCGCATCGTGCCGTTCGAATCCACCCGGATTGCGCAGCAACGGATGCACGTCGGAAGACTTGCTGGTGCGGCCGATCCCCGCTTCGTATCCCGGCGACGACACACTGAGGCGATTGCGCGAGCAAGTGCCGGCCATGACGGTCCGGCGGCCCTGATCCGCGCTTCGCACCGGCGCCGGCATGCTTTCACGGAATGCGACTGAAACCCGATCCAATGGATAAGCTAAAAATACCCGAACTAGTTTGCCCGGCAGGCAGCCTGCCCGGACTGCGCGCAGCGATCGACGGCGGTGCCGACTGCGTGTATCTCGGACTGAAGAACGACACCAACGCGCGCGCGTTTCCGGGCCTGGGCTTCGACGAGCGCCAGCTCGCCGACGGGGTGCAATATGCCCATCGCGCCGGACGCAAGGTGTTGATGGCGATCAACACCTATGCCCACGGCGACGATCTCGTGCGCTGGACCAAGGCGATCGACACGGCGGCGACACTCGCCGCCGACGCCATCATCGTGGCCGACCCGGCCTTGATGGCCTACGCGAAGCGCGTCCATCCGGACCTGCGCCTGCACCTCTCGGTGCAGGGCTCGGTCACGAGCTACGAAGGCATCAACTTCCTGCAGCGCGAATTCGGCATCCAGCGCGCCGTGCTGCCGCGCGTGTTGTCGGTCGAGCAGATCGAGAACGTGCTCAACAATACGACGGTGGAAATCGAGGTGTTCGGCTTCGGCAGCCTCTGCGTGATGGTCGAGGGGCGTTGCGCCCTTTCCGCGCACGCGAGCGGCGAAGCACCGAACCTCGACGGCGTCTGCTCGCCCGCGCGCCACGTGCACTGGGACGAGCGTGAGGCGAAGGACGGCACCTGGCTCGACGCGCGTCTTGGCACGGTGCTGGTCGACAGCTACCGCTCCGGCGAGCCCGCTGGCTACCCGACCATCTGCAAGGGACGCTTCGACGTCGACGGCAAGCGCTACTACGCGCTCGAAGAGCCGACCAGCCTCAACGTGATGGAAATCCTGCCGACGCTCGCTCGCATGGGCGTGGCGGCAATCAAGATCGAAGGACGGCAGCGCGGCCCGGCCTACGCCGCCTCCGTCACCCAGGTGTGGCGCTCGGCACTCGACGCACTCGCAAAACACGGCAATACGGCCACGGTCGACGAAGCTTCGCTCAAGACTCTCGGCGCTCTTTCGGAAGGGCAAACCGATACCCTCGGCCCGTACTCACGCCCCTGGAAATGAACGCAATGAAAATCTCCCTCGGCCCTATCCTGTACTACTGGGATCGCAGCGACATCATGCGGTTCTACGACGCCATCGCGCTCTCGCGCGTGGACACCGTCTACCTCGGCGAAGTGGTGTGCTCGCGGCGCCTGGGCATGCGCCAGTCCGACTGGCTCGGCCTCGCGCAAGATCTCGCTTCGCACGGCAAGGAAGTCGTGCTGTCGACGCTCGCACTCGCTGAAACCGAAGCCGACCTGCGCCGCATGCGCAAGATCGCCGACACCGATGAATTCCTGCTCGAAGCGAACGACATGTCGGCGCTCGCGCTCGTCGCGCACAAGCGTCCCTTCGTGATCGGCCCGCACCTGAACTGCTACAGCGCGCAGATGCTCGACTGGCTCGTCGGGCTCGGCGCGCGCCGCTGGATTCCGTCGATCGAATGCACCGGCGAGACCGTGCGCACGATCCATCAGCAACGCACCCAGCCGTGCGAAATCGAAATGTTCGCATTCGGCAATGCACCGCTTTCGCTGTCGTCGCGCTGCTTCACCGCGCGCCATCACAACGTGCAGAAAGACAACTGCGAGCAGCGCTGCATCAACGACCCGAGCGGCATTAGCGTCACGACGCAGGACGGCAAGCCTTTCATCCTGCTGAACGGCATCCAGACCCAGACCGCACAGGTCGTCAACCTGTGCCGCCAGCTCGATCAACTGAAGGAGGCTGGCGTTTCGGTGCTCCGTATCAGTCCTCAATCGCTGCACACGCCGCGCATCGCCGATCTGTTCGCGAACCTCGCACAAGGGGATATCAGCGCGGAAGAAGCATTCGGCAGCCTGAGCGAACTGCACGCGGGCGACGCGACCGACGGCTTCTGGTTCGGCCGCCCCGGCGTGCAGGGCATGCAGGAAGGCGCATCGGCCGACGGCAAGACCGCTATCGAAACTACCGGAGGTTCGCGATGATGAATCTGCTTCCCGCTTTCCCCACGCCCTGGCTGCGCTCCTGCATTGGCCGCCTGCCGGTGCGTCCGCCCTCGATCGCATGCTGCGCGCTGATGAACCAGCTCGTGCTGCCCGTACTCGACGAAGATACGCGCGCCCTGATGCAAGGCCGCAGCTACGTGATGGAAGTCACCGATATCGGACTCGTCGTGGGCTTCACGCTCGGCAGCACGCGTTTCGAAGCGCGTGCGCCGGAAGCGAAGCCGGATCTGCGGATCGCCTCGAGCGGCATCGACTTCGCCCGGATGGCCGCGCGCGAAATCGATGCGGACACGCTCTTCTTCAGCCGTCGCCTCGTCATGCAGGGCGACACGGAGCTGGGACTGATCGTGCGCAACGCAATCGACGCCGTCGATTTCGACGAAACGGCCAGCGGAAGGCTTGCCCAGTCCGCGCTGCGCCGCGGACTGCGTTTCGCCGCCATCATCGAAAAGAAGCGGGAATCCCGCTAAAAAACCTGCGGACGATCGCATCGCGATCGTCCGCAGGCTGTCCCCTCACGGCCGGGCGCCATTCCGATCATCCGTGCCGCTGCGCATCATCTGGCCAGTTCGTTATCGCGCGACAACGAACGGCATCCGTCCCGCACATTGACATTGAAATGCCATGCTCCTCGCGCGTGCGAACGCGACGATCGGGCACGCGAGCACGGTGCCCTTATTGCCCCTCGCACGCCTGTCCGCTCGCGGCTCACCTACCCGCATCTTTTTGCGGGTGCGTGTGTGGTCGACCACACATTCAAGACCATAGCTGGGAAATCATGTGTTGACGGTGGCGATGGGATCGATTGCGGGTTTCCCTCGCGCGCCATCGGCTGGCCAGGTCGCTCGTTGAACCACGCCCTCACTCTGCGAGGAGGCAACCATGCAGAAACCGATTACGCGGAGTCTGGCTGGCATGGCCTTCGCCACGCTGATCTACGGACCCGCAGCGCATGCCGACGGACCGCCCGAGGCATACGACAACGGCGCGCCCGTGCAGCGCAGCCTCCAGCCCGAGGATTACCTCGTCAATGCCGACGGCGCGAAAGAGGATCCGAACGCGAAGATGAGCGAAATCGCGAGGGCCTATCGCAACGGCTGGATTCACCGCGGCAACACGGACGACAGGATTCTGAAAGGACTCATCCGGAAGCATCGCGATGAAGAGGTGGCCGCAGCCCGCGCGGCGCCCCGGCCGGTGAACGCACCCCGGCCGGCAGTGCGGCGGTACTTGCCGCCACCGCCGCCATCGTATGCGGACGTCCCGCCGCCTGGACCGTACGCGCCGCCGATGTACGCGCCGGTACCGCCCCCGCCAGTCCAGCCGGTTCAGTACGTACCCGTGTATGCGCCGCCACCGCCGCCTGTTCAGCCGGTGCAGTACGTGCCCGTGTATCAGCAGCCCGCGTATCAGCAGCCCGTCTATGCGCCGCCGGGTGTCACGGTGGCGACGGCGTACCCCGTGGTGCAGGGGTATTACGGCACACCCTGGTGGTACGGCGGCGGTTATCGCCGGTGGCGCTAGCGATGATGGTGATGACGTTGTGAGCGAGCCTGGGCGGGTCGGCATCGATCCGGGCTCCCCTCCCGAGCAAGGATAGCTTCGTCCAAGGAGATGCGGGCCTGGCTGGCGTACGCTGGCGTGCTATCCCTCCCCGGCCGGCCGGTCGGGTGCCCGCGCAACACAATGAACCTGTACTTACGGCCTCTCGCGGCTGCGATACTGGTGGCAGTATGTGGTTCGTTATCCTTACCCGCTATCGCCGACACGAGTCCCGCCACCATGACGCCGGCGGAGTTGAGGGCGGTCAAGGAGGCCTATGCTGCCGGTTACAAGGCCGCACATGCCGACATCGCGGCCAGCCCGTCCGGCGGCGCAACACAGGCGGCGGCGGGCGCGCGGCCCGCGCACAAAATCGTCGACCTGAAAGAAACTTACAGCGATGCGGGGGACGTCGAAACGGTACAGCAGATGCCGGTCTCGAGCGCCCCGTTGCCGGATGACCCGCAACCTGCACAAACGGCGCCTGCGCGCCATGCTGCGAAGGTTGCGCAAGCACCGAGATCCACGGCAGCGTCCGCGCGGGCGCCATCGACAGACCAGTTGGTCGCGGAGTTCTGTTCGGCAACCACACAGGCTCATGCCACGGTAAATCCGGCACCGCAATCCGCGCGCGCGACCCCGGTGACGGCGCGCGAAGATCAGGTCCCCGACGATGGGGATCAGGAGGCTCAGGCCGTCACGCCCCAGCAGTTCGAGGCCGACGCACGCGCTTACGCTCGGGAGATGGCGCGGGGCGAGGACACGCAGACGGATGCGTCCGCGGCTGAGCAGCCAGAGGTGCAGACTGCCTATGCGGAAGCGCCGCCGCGTCCGGCTTCGGCGCCGCCGCGGCGTTTCTGGTCCGCGCAGTATCACACCTGGGTCACCGTCGGGAATTCAGGGCAGTGATTTACGTTAGGGCGCCGCTGGTTGTATTGCGGCGCTCCTTTTCGGATTCTTCTGGTTCTGGTTATGTGCGGTGTGGCGCCTTTTGGGTGCTCGATTTCTGTAAGCGCCCCAAACCGGACCCCACGCAAGTTGAGCAGTGACGACCGCTGTCCGAAGGAAAGCGGTCGCTCGCAACCTTGCTGCGGGACATGACGCTCGGGCACGCGTCGTCAGGTCATTGACGCATGCTCTGGCATACGGATGAAAAGGTCAGTACATCTGGCTGGTAGGTCGGAAAAGAATTTCGTTAACGTCAACATACTCAGGCTGGCTCATAGCGAAGATCACTACGCTTGCGAACGAATCGGGCGGAATTGCCTGCTTGTACACAGAACTCATACCTGCCGCGACGTCCGGGTCCGTGATCGTTTGCGTAAGCTCGGTGGCGACGGCGCCGGGGGAGATGATGGTTGTGCGGATGTTGTGGGCCTTCACTTCCTGGCGCAACCCTTCTGAAATTGCCCGGACAGCGTGCTTCGTCGCCGCGTAGACGGTACCACCCGGACCTACCTTGTGACCGGCAACCGACGACACGTTGATGATCTGCCCGCTCTTTTGCCGGATCATGTGTGGCAGAGCGGCTGCAATACCGTAAAGCACGCCCTTGATGTTCACATCGATCATACGGTCCCACTCCTCGACGTGAAGTTTTTCCAGCATGGAGCTTGGCATGAGTCCGGCGTTGTTGATCAGAACGTCAACGCGGCCGTGCAATTGCACGGCATGATCGACAAGACGCTTGACGTCATCGCGGCAAGTGACATCGGTCTCGACGATGCTCGCATTGCTGGCTCCAATTTCACGCGCGAGTTGTTCGAGCCTGTCCATGCGTCTCGCGCCCAAAACGAGTTTGGCGCCCAGTGCCGCCAGCTGCCTGGCTGCCGCCTCGCCAAGACCGCTGCTGGCCCCGGTGATCACGACCACCTTGTCTTTGATGTTTTCCATTTTGTTCAGTCCCATTTCTAAAGTAAGCATCGCGCGCCTGTCCCGCGGACAGGGGGCACCATTCATCTACAGATCCGATGGGTCATAACCCGGCTTTTGATACAGTTCGTCCCATTTGTCGCGGATATCCGGGTCATAGACGTCCCGGATCCAGGCGGATGGCTGCACGACCTCGATGCCGACGGAGATGGATGCCTTTCCGTATCCAAGGGTGCGGGTCACGGCCCTGGATATCTCGTCGGACAGTTGTTGTTTTTGCTGCTCTGACTTACCCGGCCACATTTTCACGATGACGTGCGGCATGGCGATCTCCGGTTAGCACGCGGCGGTCGAGCCCGGATACTGCTCGTCGCTCACGTGTTCGAGCCAGTCGACGGCTTTGCCGTCGAGCACTTCCTGGATGGCGATATGCGTCATCGCCGTATCGGCGGATGCGCCATGCCAATGCTTGACGCCTGCCGGAATCCAGACGACGTCACCCGGTCGAATCGTTTCGAGCGGGCCCTCCCAACGTTGCACGAAGCCACAGCCGGACGTCACGATCAGTGTCTGACCGAGCGGGTGTTCATGCCAGGCGGTGCGCGCCCCCGGCTCGAAGGTCACGCTACCGCCAGCGGCCCGCGCCGCGCCATTTGGCTGAAACAGTGCGTCCACGCGAACGCTGCCCGTAAACCAATCCGCAGGTCCCTTGAAAGCGGGAACGCTCCCGCAACGTTTGATTTCGATTTCCATTACCCGACTCCTGTCTGGATGTTTGTCTCTGGCAGCAGGGTGTGCCGCCTCGCTGATGGATGAACTGTACGTCTCGATCAGTGCATCCAGTAGCTGCTAGACTTCGCAATCAGATATGAGCCAGATTCATAATGAAAAATCTCGACCTGAACGTTTTGCGGGCATTTTTTGTCGTTGCGCGTGAGCGCAGCTTCACCCGCGCGGCGGCGCAGCTGGGTGTGTCGCAATCCGCGCTGAGCCATTCGATGCGTGGGCTGGAGGAGAGAATTGGCTTACGGTTGCTGACCCGGACCACGCGTGGTGTTTCGCCGACTGAGGCCGGGGAACGCTTGTTGTCTAACGTCGGCCCGTACTACGACGGAATCTCTGCGGAGCTGGAGTCGCTGAGTGCATTGCGGGAAAAGCCCGCAGGTTTGATCCGGATTTCAGCGCATGACCACGCGTCGGACACCGTTCTCTGGCCGAAGCTGAAAGATGTACTGCGCAGTTATCCCGACGTCTCGGTCGAAATCAACATCAACTACGGCATGGTGGATATTGTCGCGGAGCGGTTCGACGCCGGTGTCCGAAATGGAGACTTGATCGCGCAGGACATGATCGCCGTACGTATTAGCCCAGACTTCAAAATGGCCGTTGTCGGCTCGCCGGAATATTTAAGGTCGAATGGGCGCCCTGTCTCGCCGCACGATCTGGCAGCGCACAACTGCATCAACCTGCGCCTCCCGACGCATGGCGGGTTATACGCGTGGGAGTTCGCCAGGAAGCGCGAGGCATTGCATGTCAACGTGCATGGTCAATTCATCTTCAATACCACGTCTCAGATGCTCGATGCCGCGATAGAAGGATTTGGGCTGGCCTACGTGCCATACGATCTGGCTACGCCACATCTGGCCGAGGGTCGGCTGTCGAGCGTACTCGAAGAATGGTGTCCGACTGTGCCCGGCTATCACCTCTACTACGCGAGCAGACGGCAAACATCGCCGGCATTCGCGTTGATCGTTGATGCGCTTCGATACGTTTCACCGGCTTCCTCACGGTAGCCGTCAGTGACTGCAATGCTTCAATTTGCTGTCGTCCACATTGTGCTGGCTGCGCGCGAGCCGGTATCGGCTCATGGCTGACTACTGCACAAGGGGGCCGAGTGAAACCGGCCCGGAAGAGACATTGCTGTCGATGGCGAGATTAAACATGGCTAGATCCCGCACGCCGGACGAAAGCTGCGGGCGCACACGGATCGCCCAAATTTCGTGGAGCTTCAGCGGTGGCTTCTGCCCAGTCAGTTTTCCTTTGTTCCACGGCACCCGCCGGCGTACGCGCATAGACGCCCAAACGGCGGTTCCGCCTTGCCGACTGAGCTACGAGCGTTGACCAGAATAGCCCGACCGCACTGAAGACGGGTTTGCCACATTTACGGCGATAGCGGTGAGCCGCTACGAGTGTTCATGAGTCTAATTGGCGGTCGCGAATGTGATCCGGAAGCCTGAATAAGTTCGCTTAAGAGCGGAACGCATCGCCCACACACTCGCGGGGATCGAGCATGCCAATCCCACTACCATGCTGAACACTGGGTGACGTCCAACACCCAGCGCGCCTTCGACGACGCCGACGAAAAAGCCGACAATGAATGCTAGAGAAAAGCCAACGAGCACCGCTCGCCAAGTAAAAGCCCACCAAACACGAGTTACCGCATCCCACGTCCAGTCGCCCTGCCTCACGGTACCCCTCCTCGTTGTCTTTTATGTATTGAATATCGGCAGATTCGCCTGTGGCTTTAGACAATATCGCCATGCGTCACATCGGCGGAACAGAAACCATCGCCCCCTCCGACTGGTGTCTATGCATATCAGTTGACTGGCGCGCATCCGACGAGATCGAGTGGCAGGCGAATCGGTTGCTACATACGCTTGGCATTGCGGATCGATGGACTTGCCCTGGTGGCGACCTGACAGTCCCTGATGCTTTGCTCTCCTTCGGCGCATGGTTGGCTCAAAAGGGCTACACACTACTGCACCTAGACACAGGATCGGATGGGTACATTGCTTTCGCCATCAGGCGAGATGACCTCGATGAGGCGCTGAGTCTCGCGACGACTGCAGGTGCCGTCGTTGAGACCGACGATATGTTCAGAGCTTCTACACTTGCTCGTGCGTAACCCTCGTGGCCAAGAACGTCGACCTATCAACGGTCATGGCCGAATTCGATTTGCAGACGTACTTTGACGAATCCGACAGTCTGATATCGTTGGGGACATTATTCGGCGGCGAGGCAGCTGGCGAGTGCATGAGGTCACTGGAAAGCCGTGGTCTCGCATACGTAAGCGATTTTTTATTTTTGAAAGATTTGCACCCGACTGGTGTTCGTTCGAAGTATTTTAACGCGCTCGCTCCGACGAGAAACTTCCACAGTCGGCCAGGAACGGCCACTCAGAGAAGAGTGGCGATCGTCCGCTCGAAGACCGACATGAGTCAGTCGTTTGCGACAGTAGGTGTCCCCAACACGAACCGCGTCAGAACCCACCCCTGCTGTGGCCAATTCGAACTCCTGCTGTTTTCCCCGTCCCGTGGCCCCGGGACGGTGTCTACGAACGGCCAGACACAGCTTCAGGTAACTCAGGCAAACAGCTTGTCGTATGCCGCCAGCAACGTCTGGTGCATCGCGCTGCCTTGCATGTCCGCGCCCAATTCGTCCAATCCGAAGAAGCGCTCACTGCGATCGAGTAGTGCCTCGGCCTGGCGGACGGTTTCGGCGCCAAACAACAGCACCAGCGAGCGACGATAGGTCTCCACGTCCTCGAGATTAAGCATGCTTTCGATGCAGCGATACACCATGCGGCGCGACGGGGGCAGGTCCTTGAAGTAGTGAATCCAGTGGCAACCTTCAAGGATCGCATCCTTATCGCCGACGGCCAGCGCCAGCAGCGTTTTCAGCTCACCGATCCGAAGTTGCTTCCACGGCGTACCGACTGGAATGGCGAGACCGAGGATTTCCCACACCGGGCGTTCATCGTGCAGGTTCATTGTCTGCAGGTCGGCCAGCAAGGTCGCGCACGCTTCCTGGTTCAACTCCGACAGGCGCACCAGTTTAGGACGCAATTCATTGCCGATGCTGTTGTTCTCCCACTCCAGGTCTTCCACCGGGTAGATCTCGGACATGCCAGGCACGAGGATGCGGCAGGTATAGGCGCCGTGTTCGGTGAAGTCAGATACGTAAATATCCTTGCCTTCGCGATGAACGCAATCGACTAGCCAGCGGTAGTCTTCCTCCGTGGTGCTGCTGAAGTTCCAGTCCGTGAATGGGAAATCCGGAATATCCCCCATGAAGTCCCAGCTGACCACACCGCTGGAATCGACAAAATGGATTTCCAGGTTACCGACCGCGTTGACTTCACTCATATCGAAGCTTGGTTCCGCAAAGCCTTCCAGTGAGTCGAGTGCACGCCCCTGCAGCAATTCGGTCATCGCCCGTTCCAGCGCAATCTCGAAACGCGGATGTGCGCCAAAACTCGCGAATACGCCCTGGTCTTCAGGATGTACGAGGGTCACATTCATGACGGGATAGCGTCCGCCGAGCGACGCGTCTTTCACCAGGATACCGAAGCCTGCCTTGCGCAGCCCGGCGATGCCGTTGCGGATGTTCGGGTAGCGCGCGATCACTTCATCCGGCACTTCGGGCAGACAAAGTCCTTCACTGATCACGCGATACTTGATGTGCCGCTCGAAGATTTCGGACAAGGCCTGGGTGCGTGCTTCCATCATCGTATTGCCGGCCGCCATGCCGTTGCTGACGTAAAGGTTGCCGATGATATTGACCGGAATGAAGGTCTGTGCGCCGTCACGCAGACGGGTATAGGGCAAAGTGCAGATTCCGCGCTCGACATTGCCCGAATTGAGGTCAACCAGCACGGTGCTGTCGATTTCGCCTTCGGGGTTATAAAAGGCGTGCAGTTCCGGGTTAAGGATTTCAGCCGGCCAACTGCCGTCTGCCGTCGGCGCAAACCAGCGCTCTTGCTGATAGTGCACGAACGGACGTTTGGCGCGAGTCTCTCCCAGATAAAAGTGCGTCCAAAAATAATGTGTGCTCAAGCGTTCGAAAAACTCACCATAGGCGCTGGCCCGGGCCGCAAGTTCGGTTGTGCCCTTTCCATTGGAAAACAGCATCGGGCAATCGTTGTCCTTCATATGGGTCGACCAGATCCCCTCGACTTCATTCTGCAACGAGGATTCATTGAGCCGGAAACCGCGTACCGCCAGCATCTTCTGCATGGTTTCAATGGTCGATTCAAGAGAGGCATCTTTGCCGGGGATGAAGTTTTCGGCTTTCATTTTTATTTCTTGGCGGGCGGTTAAAAGGATGGCACTGCGACGATTTGTCGCTACGGGATGCGAGGAATGGGCAGGCGGATAGCTATGCGGAGCGGCGTGGACCACTCCAAAACACGGTAACGTGGATCTGCTCCCAAAGTGCAGCGGAAGCATACATAAGAGACAAAGCTCGAATGAGGGGAGAAGTATATCGAGATTGCGGTCACACATGGTTTAGCCACTCGGACAGAATGGCCGCAAAAGTCCGCTGCTCGAATCTGGCCAGCGAACCCCACTCATCTTCGCAAAGAACGGCAGCGGCAAGACACCGATCGTTCAATCTCTGGCTTCGAACCATTCAACACCGCCGGCTTCGAGCCGTCGGCAGGCGACGACGCCGTCGCGGGCATCAATCCGCCGATCTGATACAAATTTAGGGGGGCGGTGCGCAGCTCCGTCTGTTCGATCCCGTCGCAGTAGGTGCGGCGCCGCCATGCGGCGCTACACCGCTTCGTCTGCAGGGCCGGCCGCCTGGTGAAACAGTTACAAGATAAGTATTGACGCCGGTCCGCCCGGCCGGTACTGTGCCGTTCGAAGTTCAAGAAGTTCGATTGCTGTTCATCAATTGCTCGCTCCTCAGCGGTATTCGTTGTCCTCTCCCTCCTTGAAGCTTCACACACTCTTTTAATAGAGCAAATCTTCGTATTTTTTTCTCAAGGGTTCTTCATGGATACCGGCACCGTTAAGTGGTTCAACGACAGCAAAGGCTTTGGCTTCATCACCCCGGACAAGGGCGGCGACGACCTGTTCGCTCACTTCTCCGAAATCAGGAGCGACGGCTTCAAGACGCTGGCTGAAAATCAGAAAGTGAGCTTCGAAACGAAGCAAGGCCTGAAGGGGCTGCAAGCGGCTAACATTAAGCCGTTGTAAAGTTGAAGAGCCCGGCTTCCCTCGACGGATGCCGGGTTGCAGCGACACCCTCGCGGAGCTTTGTCTCCCTCAGTCGACGCGATCGCTCCTGCTTGGCTCTGTTTATTGAGCAGCTTGCCAAGCGCCATACGCCTCGTTGCACCTCATTCTTCCCTCAGGCTTCAACGCCATTTTTCGCTTTTCGACTGCTTCAGAATTCAGCTCGAATAGCTTTGAATCGGCTCGCCCGTGTACGCTTCGCACGGCACGTGCGCACCTAAATATCATTAAAATTAAAATGCAGAGCAAACAATCTCAACAATACAACGGCTATGCCGTCCAACCCTCGGCGCATCGTTTGCCCGACGGTAGCTTTTCATCCAATCTGCTGCTCGAACGCATCGATAGCGCGCGAGCCGAAGGCCGCTACTGGTTCTATTCGCTCGACTACTTCAAGAATGAAGAGCAGGCGTTGCAGCACTCGACCCACTGGGCACGGAACTGGGTCGACACGCGCGGTTAAAGACGACGCCACGGTTTGAAACACCCAAAAAATCTGAGGCACCAGGGCGGGTGAAACAAAGCGCACCCAAACATCACGCGGAATCCCGAACTACGCCTCTTCGGTACGCATGGCTGCCCCCCCTCTTCTTTCTGACCACGCCGATGGTGGCGAGGCAGATGGCACCCTTCGGTTACAATGCACGGCTAGTTCTCTTCGCACAGAGTCCAGTGAGGCCCGCAATAACAGTGCTCGCTGGACTGCACGCCCCGACTCGCATCGGACCGGCAGTGCGAGCCGCCGCGTCTGACGAATCCCTCGCGTCCCTAATTCGCCGCCCGGACAGGGCGGTGCCCATGACTAACAGGACGCGAGGGCTGCACAGCAAATTTCATGCTTCCGACTACCGCGCGAGCGCGTGTCGATCAACGCTCGCGGCCTCTTCCTCAATGCGGCATCCGAGCCGATGTCCCGCCAATTGATCAGGAACCTTTGAATGGCCAAAGAAGAACTGCTGGAACTCGACGGTATCGTTGACGAAGTGCTGCCAGACAGCCGCTACCGCGTCACACTCGACAATGGCGTCGTGGTAGGGGCGTACGCGTCCGGTCGCATTCGCAAGAATCACATCCGCATTCTTGCGGGCGATCGGGTAACGCTGGAGCTCTCGGTGTACGACCTGACGAAAGGACGAATCAATTTTCGACATAAGGATGAACGGAGTAGCGGCGCAATGCCAGGAGCCGCATTTCGCCGTCGTTGATGGCGCGATACGCGACCGTCGGCTGTGACCCTTACCTGTGCGCCGCCGTCGCGTGTACATCCACATCACCATTCGCTATTGCTGCCGGATCTCAACCAAGGAAATAAATTGACTACCGTAATTCTGAAACCCGACGAGCCCGTGGAAGTTGCATTACGCCGGTTCCGTCGCGCGATCGAGCGCACCGGATTGATTCCGGAGCTTCGTGCCCGGACAGCCTATGAAAAACCTACCGCAGAACGCAAACGCAAAAAGGCCGCCGCAGTGGCGCGTGTGCGCAAGCAGATCAAACGGTCGTTGCCGCCGAAAAAGCGGTACTGACCGGGAACTGCCGGGTAACCATGCTGAAGCGGCACGTCTAGTGCTCAGACGGTGTCTCGCGTAACCTCCGCATGGGAAATCGGTTCTGATCTGGGCCCAGTGTCCAGTTGAGTTCGCGTACCGGCCACTCGATTTTCTGCGATCGATAGACCGCTTCGGATCGTTGAACGAAACCGCTCGCGCGGTAGGGGGCTCCGGTCCGACGCAGGAGGTCAGGGAGGGGCCGGT
>NZ_JBHSMP010000021.1:0-40153 GCF_042655705.1 Paraburkholderia denitrificans
CAGGCTCCTTATGCTGTATCCGAAACCCCGGTCTCTCCCTGAGCGCCGGGGTTTTGGCGTTTACGCCCTCGCCTGGAACAGACGAGGCTGCATTGACCTGCCCTGATTCTGGGTCAGCCTCAAGCCCTCAGTTTGTTTCTTCCCATCCAAGATCGACCGCAAATTTCCATGACGTGGCGGTGATCTGGAAACGGGGGAATAGCTCGAAGAGCCTCCTTTCACGGCCTGCTGATGTGCTCCCGGCTCCGGGCATCCCCAAATACCTCACCCGGCGGGTGTGAATGATGCTTATGCTGAGGGCACCGCATTGTGTCCTGGCCCAGTGGTGAGCGGACCCGGGATGGTGAGGATTTACAGGAGTTGACAGGAGCGGATACTGAGGCAGATACCCCTGATACAAGTCGGCTGGGGATCTCGGTACACTGCGCGAACGGTACACGTCGCGTGTCAACAGTTGTTCACCCCGCTTTTTCCAACTCTGCTGTCGGCCGCTTGGGCAACGCCATGTATTGCCTTGTGCGTGGTGGCCTCGGCGCTATTGGGAAGGAAGCAGGGCATAGCAGAGAAGGAACACGCAGCCTGTCTCGCTGTGGAATGATTCGTCCGTCGTTCCTTTCTCGGCGACCGAGGACCAGCCTCGACCCAGTCGTTTGCCGTTCTGCACCGCTTCACCATCGAGCAAGAAAATGAACTCTGGGCCTTCGTGCAGATGCCATGGAAATGACGCTCCCGGCTCAAAACGGACCAACTGCAAACCACGGCCATTGGCCTTGCCAAGGTTCTTGACCTGAACCCCTCTGGCATGTTTGGAGTCAATCCAGGGCACGGCCTCGCTGTCCGTGAAAAGGAACTGGGGTTCGGCGGTGAAAGTCATGCTTGCCACTCCGAGATAGTCTGCCGGCATCCGGGCGATTATGGCCGGCCGGAACGCGGCCGCGCGATTCCCTGGATTCTTCTCACAATCCACTCCGCGGCTATCTCAGCGATCCTCAGGGGCCGACTCTTGGCGTTGCCGCTGGGGCCGGTGGGTATCAGCCAGCATTTATGACCCGCAAGCCAGCCACACTGAGCGTCCGCAATTAACGGTCGCCCCCCCGGTCATCGGATCATCCAGAAATCCCATCGCGATGGTGCCAACCGAATGGTGGATGGTGGTGGCGATGTTGCCAGCAAGGCAGACCAGCTCCGCATCTCCTGGTACTGTACACCGGGCTTCCATTCTTCCGGAAGGCGCCAGCGCTGACTGCCGTGCGACGTGGCGTGGCTTCTCAGAGTGCGCCCGCAGCAGATCCCTGGAGCTTTCGGGCATTTCTGACCACTGCGGCGAGGCTACCTGCTGCGTCTTCCATCTGCTCGCTGCTGAACCCTCCGAACCCAAGAACGAGTCCTGGGCGCATGCTGCCCGGCGCGAACATCGGCGACACCGCACGCACTGCCACGCCCGCCATGGCCGCCTGACGAACGATTGCGTGGTCGTTCAGATCATTGGCAAGCCATAGAACAAGATGCATGCCCTGATCGCCGGGTTCGACCCAGGCGAGATCGGAAGGCAGCAGCGCTTTGAGCGTTTCGATAAGGCGAATCCGCTGTTCCGCATACACGTGCCTAACCTTGCGGATGTGCCGCTCGAGATGCCCCTCCATTATGAAGGCGGCGAGGACGTGCTGATCCGCAGTCGGCGGGTGGCGGTCCATGAGGACGCGAGCGCCGCAGAACGCATCGACGAGCCCGCGCGGGACAATTGCGTAGCCAAGTCGCAGCGAGGGGAACAGGATCTTGCTGAAGGTGCCGAGGTATACCACCCGCTCCGGGTCCAGGCCCTGGAGTGCCGGAAACGGATAACCCTCGTAACGTAGCTCGCTGTCGTAGTCGTCTTCAATGACCCAGGAGTGATTTGCGCGGGCCCACGCGAGCAAGGCGGCGCGCCGCGCCATGCTCAGCGGCATGCCGAGTGGGTATTGATGAGATGGCGTGACAAACGCCGCGCGAGCCCGGGGTGCCATCCGTATACCGGCTTCGACATCAAGGCCCTCAGCATCGACGGGTACTCTCGTGATGCCATCACGATGGCCCACGCTCTCCAGAATCGCTGTGACGCCGCGGTAGGCGGGGTTCTCGATCCATGCCTGGTCCCCCGACGCGAGCAGCACCTGGGTTGCGAGAAAAAGGCCCTGCTGCGTACCGCTTGTGACGATGACCTGATCCGCTTCGCAGCGCACCGAGCGTGATTTGCGCACGTAAGCGGCGATCGCCTCGCGCAGCGACCGCACGCCGAGCGGATCGGCATATCCAGTCGGCGCGCCCGGGCCTCGTGCGCGGATGCGGTTGCCGAGCCGCCGCCAGACATCGGAAGGCGCGGTCAGGCCGATAGGCACCGAAATCGCAAATGGTGTGGGCGCGAGGGGCCGGAATTCCCGCGCTATCTGCGCGAACAGTTCGGCGCGTTCGGGCAGTACTTGTGCAGCCTGGGGTGTCGGTAACGCGTGCGGTGTGTGGGCAGGCTGTCGCTCGGCCAATGCCTGTGCAACGCGTGTCCCGGCGCCGGCTTTCGATTCGAGGAATCCCTCGGCGATGAGTTGCTCGTAGGCTTCGATCACCGTGCCTCTTGCGACCCCAAGCGAAACGGCGAGTGAGCGTGTCGCCGGCAGCGCGTCGCCGGCGCGGATGTCCCCTCGGCGTACGGCTTCGCGCAGCGCCTCTGCCAACTGGTGGCTCAGATTGCCTGCGGTGCGGTCCAGCGCGCCGAAGGAGGGCATCTCCGCGACGCGCGCAGTTCTCGACATGATTCTGGTTCTCTAGAAATAGCTGAAACTGGATCTACAGGATAAACCACTTTCAGTGCAGACTTGAACTGTGGCGCGATGCCAACCCCGCTTATCCTGTTCACGAGAGGACCGCTTATGTACATACCTGCTGATTTCGCTGAAAACCGCAAGGAAGTGCTGCACGCCACCATTGCACAGCATCCATTCGGAACCCTGATTACCCACGGGAAAAATGGGCTCGACGCGAACCACATTCCGTTCGAGCTGGTGCCGGACGGGGGTGAACTGGGCGTACTGCGCGCGCATGTTGCTCGCGCCAATCCGGTTTGGCAGGATGTGGCGAACGGTGACGAGGTGCTGGTGGTGTTCCGTGCGGGGGACGCCTATATTTCGCCAAACTGGTATCCGAGCAAGCACGAGTTCCACAAGCAGGTGCCCACCTGGAATTACGTGGTGGTTCACGCGTACGGACGAATTTCCATTCATGACGACGAGCGCTATGTGCGCGGTGTGATCGGGCGCCTGACCCGCACACACGAGGCATCGCAGCCTAAGCCGTGGAAGATGTCGGATGCCCCCAAGGACTACACCGATGGGCAGGTCAGGGCGATTGTCGGCGTGGAGATCGGGATCACTCGTCTCGTCGGCAAGAGCAAGCTCGGCCAGAACAAGGAGGCGCAGGATATCAAGGGCGCCGGCGACGCGCTGGTGGCATGCGGCGAGGCGCAGATTGGCGAGGCGATGCTGCGCGTCCTTGCGGACAAATCGTAGCCGCCTGGGCGACCTTTCTCGCGCAGGTGCAGTCAGACCGATCCGTGACGGGCGACTGGTAATCGCCCGGCTCTTTGGGCAGCAAGAATTCTTCTTCCCTGGTTGGATGCATCTGCTGCTGCGGCCTTCGCAGGCCACATGGTCATGCAGAAAATCGCTGTGACTGACTGACAAGGGCGGGCCTTTTCACCACGCCAAAGCATGCGTCAAGCAGGTGCGTCAGGAGCGTAGTGCGTGCCGGGTCGCAGTTGTGCAGGGAATGCCAGACTTCTTTCCGGCCGGTGATAGTGGCCAGGTCGGGCGGCAGGACGATACGGGAGTGAAAAACACCGTAGGATGGCCGGCACGACCGCGATGCAGGTGTACGGCCATGGTGGCGAATCCGCGGTTGACACGCACCCTGATGAGGTTTTTCTTATCCGCCAGGATAGGAAAGCTCCTGATTTTCTCAATTACATTAGGGATTTTCTTGATCCTGGAGGGAAACAGGAATAATACCCCAGAGCTGCGAATTCACATCGCCGTACTCACGGATAACCTGGGCAATTATGACCCGGTATCCGTTCAGCCATTGCGCCTGCTTTGACTTGGCTTCCAGGTGCACAGGACGCGTGACCAACTGCTGCAGGGCTTCTTCTGATTCCCAGTAGTAGATATTTTGGACTAGCCCGCTTTGCGGGTTTTCCCACGTCTCCTCACCCAGGTATCCATGAATTGAACGCGCGATTTCGGCTATCTGCTGATCGAGTCGGTGGAACTCATCATTGTATTGACCGGGCTTGAAGGTAAAGGTCGCCGAGATCATGGGCACTCGCTTGTTATCGTTGATGGGACACCATGGTGCTGCAAGCAGGCCGAAAGTATGGTGATTTTTGCGCAACTGCCGGATCGCTTTGACAGGTTTGCGTCTGATCTGTATATTATACTAAATAGATCAACAAGTTGAACTTTTCTGTGCGGCTGGTGCCAGAGAGAGACGCCGGTAAAATTGCCGGAGCATCGGGGGAGCGGCTCCGGCGCGTGGACGGGGCACAGGAGAACGGATGAAGCGGATACTCGACAAGGTTGACGAGAAAATCCTCGCACAGCTTACAGAGAACGCACGCCTGTCTCATAACGACATCGCGGGATCAGTCAATCTATCGCGTAACGCGGTGCGCCTGAGGATCGAAAGGCTGGAGCGAGACGGCTTCATCCGTGGGTACACCATCAGGCCTGGAGGCGCCACGCCTGATTCCCAGCCTATCCGCGCGCTCATGTTTGTCTACCGGAAAGACCGTATGCGCGGCCTCGATGTGCTCCGCCATGTGCGCTCGGTTCGGGAAGTGGTGGCCTGTGATGTCATGAGCGGGGAGCTGGATATCGTCCTGCACATCGAAGCGCCAACGTCGGACCGGATTCACAAGCTATGGGAAGAGATTGCGGCCCTGCCGGAGGTGCTGAACACGGTCACGTCGTTCGTTCTCACCCGCTCGAAAAACACCGTCTCGCCCGGCTGATTGTGGTTTGCCGCCAGCGGTGCACTTTACAAGTGATGCCGGGCATCCTGTTCAGTATTTCGAACAAACTGGCGGGTTCGGCCCGACACGCCTGCTGATTACGATCTTCGCTATCTGCTCCAGAGGGTGACGCGGATCGAGTGACCGAATACAGGCTTGCCCTGGCTGCGTTTGATGATGTCCATCGGGCGTCCGTTCGGCTCGCGGTGGAAATCAGTGCGCTTTTCGCACGCGAGCCGGAATTTGCGCTGAATGCTACTGGTCTGGCACAAGCGCTGGTTGCATCCCGGGACGTGAAAATGGGGCTGGCGCGAGGGAGTTCTCCCCCGCCAGCCCTATTTTCATCGGATGCAGCCTCATCCGGGCGATCCGCGTTGGCGGCGGACCGATTACACCCCTTCCATCACGCGAACGTGGCGTCGAGCGCAGCGGCAATGTCAGCAATCAGGTCCTCTGGCTCTTCAAGCCCGACGGACAGTCGCAGATGCCCGTACTTCTGGAATGGTGCCGGGTAATGTTCGGAGCCGCCGCGGCCTTCCGCGCCAACATGTACGATCAGCGTCTCGTCATGTCCGAGTGAAACCGCTGACGTGATGACCCGCAGATTGTCAACGAACCGGTTCTGGACGTCCGGGCTTCCATCGACGGCGAACGCCATGACGGCCCCGAAATATGTGCCACCAAACTGGCGTGCTGCAAGCTCATGTTGAGGGTGGGATGGCAGGCCGGGAAAGGCTACAAAGGCGACCCGCGGATCGGAATCAAGGTACGCCGCGACCTTCCTTGCGGACGACATATGCCTTGGAAGGCGCAAGGGCAGAGTCACTGAGCCTCTCATGATCAACCACGCGTTGAATGGGGAAATGGTCGCGCCCAGGTCGACCAGCGCAGCATGTTTGATCGCGCGAATCTGTTCCTTGCGTCCTATCACCGCACCGCCCATCGCGTCGCCGTGACCATTGATATATTTGGTCAACGAGTGAACGACGAAATCGGCACCGTGTTCAAGCGCTCTGAACATCGGCGGTGGCGTGAAGGTTGCGTCGATCGAAAGCAGGGCACTGCCTGCGTGGGCAATCTTGGCGACCGCCGCGATATCGACAACTTTCGTCGTCGGATTGGCGATCGTTTCCGTGTGTACCAGACGCGTGTTGGGGCGCATTGCACGGCGCACTGCCTCGAGGTCACCCATATCGACAAAGGATGCCTCGATGCCGTAGCGCTCAGGCAACAGCTCTGCAAAGAGGCGCCAGACTGCTTCGTAGGTCACATCGCCCACTACGACGTGATCCCCACTTTTGAGGAGCGTGAAGAATATCGCGTGCAGCGCGCCGACCCCGGTTGCAAAGACGGCGGCTTCTTCCGCGTGCTCCATGGCGGCGAGCTTGCGCTCGAGGCAAACCTGGTTGTGCCCGGCATTACGTGTGTAGGTCAGCCCGTCTGGATCCGACCAGTCCATCGTGGACGGGTCGTCAGGAAGGCGATATGAATTGGCCATGACGAGGGGGGTGCGGATTGCACCCGTGGTCGTGTCCATGACATTGCCTCCATGAACTGCCTGGCTTGCAAAGGCGAGCGTGGTCAGGTCCGCCTTGTCGGGGCGCTGGGGTGTGGTTTTGTTTTGCATTGCTAACCTCATGTAAAGCGTTAATGGAATGTGCGTCGGGGGACCCGCATGCGGAAGGCCGTGCCGGGCCAGTGCGTTTCCGGCTAGCCCACGGACCGCTAGCCCCGAACCATCAGGGCAATACCGGACAACGCCAGCAGCACGCCCACCATGCGTTGCCAGGTCAGGCGCTCACGCAGCAGCGTCGTCGCGAGCAGTACCGTGGTGAGCGGATAAAGGGAGACCAGTGTCGCGACAATCGACAATGGGCCGCGATGGATCAAGGCGGACCTGAACAGGGCTGTGCCCGATGCGTCCAGACAGCCGCTGAGCGCGATAAGTGCCGCAGCCCCCGGATTCGGCCGCGCCGCAAACATCGTGCGCTGGCCCGCGAGCGTGGCGACCACGACAAGACCGAGAGCAACGGATCGGGCGGTGAAGAGCGGCACGAAGCCTGCGTGCACTGAAACCTGCTTCAGGCAGATATAGGTCATGGCAATGCAGGTGCCGGCAACGGTGGCAAGCAACAGTCCCCTGCCTGCCTGGCGGTTGTCGTCCCTGTCTGCCGAAACGTGTTCCGCTCCACTGACAATGGCGACGGCCAGCGCGCCCAGCAGGCATCCTGCGTATGCCGTAGGTGAAGGCGATTCATGGCCAACCAGTACGCCGAATATCATCGGCGCGACAATGCCGATTAATGCGGTGACCGGGGCGACGACTGCCATCGGCCCGACTCCAAGCGCCAGATACAGTGCGGGAAGCTGGATCGAGATGCAAAGGCCCGCTCCGACACTCCATAACCAGTCCGTCGGGTTTGTCATCGCACCAGGCGTGAGCAAGGTGAACAGGCCGGTAATCAACAGACCGGGAATCTGGTTCCAGAGAAGCACATAGCCGATCGACACGCGCCGCGTCGCATAGCCGCCGAGGAAGTCCGCCGTGCCGTAGCATACCGACGAAAGTAAGGCCAGAACCGATCCCATGTCGCTTTGCAGTCCAGTTGGAAGCACCGGTGCAAGGTCGGCGCTTCTTGTTCAATATAAAACGCAATAGTACATTATATTGAACTTCTGGCAAGCGGGGATTACCCTTCAGACGCGAAGAGACAGGGGCAGGCTGGTATTTGCAACGCACATCGGTGGCGGCGACCCTCGCGTGTCACCCGTCGATGACAATGGTCTGGCCCAACTGGTACAGTATAGTGAACTGAAAGCAAAGGCCTGTAGCACATGAATGATGTCGATGCCATCAACACCATCGTCGGAAAAAATCTTGTCACACAACGCAAGGCTCGCGCGTTGACACTTGACCAGCTAGCGCTTGCGTCAGGCGTCAGCAGGGGGATGGTCGTCCAGATCGAGCAGGGGAAGACCAACCCGAGCGTAGCCACCCTCTGCCGGCTGGCAAATGCTCTGGGCGTGCCCATTTCCAGATTGATTGAGCAGGCTGCCCAGCCATCAGCCTACAAAACCACACTGGCAGATGCCCAGGAACTCTGGCGCGGCAGTGACGGGGGCTGGGGACGACTGATCACCGGGTTTGACGATCCGTCCGTACTGGAATTCTGGGAGTGGCGCCTGAGCCCGCACGAATTCTACGATGGCATTGCGCATCCGCCAGGCACCAAGGAACTGCTGATCGTCAATAGTGGCACGCTCACTGTGACCGCAGGCGCCGTGAGCGAAGCAGTTGGGGAGCGTGAGGCGCTCGTGTTCTCGGCGGACGTTCCCCACCGCTATGCCAACCAGCGCGACCGTGACGTCATCTTTATGATGGTTGTGGTCGAGCCGAGGCTGACCGCACGCAGTAGCATTCCGGCAAAAAGTACATTTTGATTTACCAATAGATAAATATATTGAACTAGAAAAAATTTCAGGCTATAGTCACCTCCAACATGTCTCTGGAGGTGTTTGATGTCTGCGGAAAAGAGTGATCCAGTTGCGGCGGCACTGGATCAGTTTCGGGTTGCCGAGGCGATCTATGATGACTATCCCGAGACGACTGTCGCCGTCGTTGTCGCACTGGGGCTGACCAATGGGCCGTCCACGGCAGAGAGCCAGGGAGCGTTAGCTTCTGCGGCAGCTGCAGTGCGGGAAAAGCTGGATGCCGATGGTCTCAAGGACCATCCGAAAGTCTCCTGTTGGCACGAAATCTACAAGCGGTTCAACGCCAAGCCGCGGAAGTATCCCTCGTCGGTGGAGTCGCTCGCCCGTCGGGCCTTGCGCGGCGAATCGGAAATCCCAGGGATTAATGCTCTGGTCGACTTCTACAACGCACTCAGCCTGCGTTATCTCGTTCCGATTGGCGGCGAAGATCTCGATACACTCGTCGGCCAGCTTGAGCTGCGACCGGCAACCGGCAATGAGCCCTTTGATATCGCGGATGACTCAGCTGCGAGTGAGGTGATCGTCCCGACCGGCGAAATTGTCTGGGCTGACGACGTTGGTGTCACGTGTCGACGCTGGAACTGGCGCCAGGGACGTCGGACGCGCCTTACCGAGTCGACAGTAAACGCGTGGTTCATTATCGACTCGGCCCTTCCGTCAACAGGCGGCAAGGAAATCGGCGAAATCGTGAAGGAGCTCTGTAACGTCCTGCGCGTGCAGGGGCGGGCTATGCAGGTTGGCTACCGTCTCATCAAGGCCGGGGTTCCTGCTCTCTGAGCACCGGAAGGAGTCAAAGTCATCTGCCGGGAGGAGCAGGGGAATGTTTCCCTGTTCGGCAAGATGGGGTTTGTGGTGTTAAAGCAATAATAATTAGTATAACGATTTAATCTGAAGTTGCGCCCCGGGATTGTCTATTCCTGTGGCTGATAACCTGACATGTTGAAGGAGACAACCGTGAAAAAGATATTTGTGTGCATTGCGCTGGCGTCTGCTGCGGCTGGTGTTTGTGCGAAAGACTGGACAACAATCCGCTTTGGTGTTGACGCGACTTATGCGCCGTTTGAATCCAAAGCTGCAAATGGGGATGTTGTCGGCCTTGATATTGATCTTGGCAACGAGATTTGCCATCGTCTGAATGCAAAATGCGTGTGGGTGGAGAGCGACTTCGACGGGTTGATTCCTGCTCTGAACGCGCGGAAGTTCGACGCTGTGCTTTCGTCGATGACTATCACCCCGCAACGAGCGGAGCAGATCGCGTTTTCAGACATGATCTACAAAACTCCGACACGCCTTGTCACCAGACAGGGGGCCAATCTGCAGCCGAGCCCCGAATCGTTAAAGGGCAAGGCTGTGGGGGTCGAGCAGGGCACAATCCAGGAGACTTACGCGAAGAAGAACTGGGCGCCGAAGGGGGTGCAGGTCGTGGCATACCAGAACCAGGACCAGGCGTATGCGGATCTGATCGCAGGGCGTCTGGACGCCACACTGCAGGACGAAGTCCAGGCCGATGTGGGATTTTTGAAGACCTCGCGTGGCACCGGTTTTCAGTTCTCAGGCCAGGAAATTCCGACAGGTGAAGCAGCGATTGGCCTGCGCAAGGATGACGCAGACCTGAAGGGCAAGATTGACGGCGCGATTGCCGCCATGGTGAGAGATGGAACGTTCCTGAAGATCGAGAAGAAATATATTTCGGTTGATCTTCGCACCAATTGATCTCGCTCGCGGCGCAGCTTCGGCTGCGGCCGCGTCATTGCCGGAACTATTCCAGATGATTCTTCAGGGATTTGGCCCGTTATTGTGGGCGGGAACGGTCGAGACCGTAAAACTCTCGGTACTTTCGCTTGCTGCGGCTCTTGTGCTTGGGCTTGCTGGCGCTTCTGCAAAGTTATCTCTGTACCGCGGAATCGCGGCGATCGGCACCACCTATACCACGCTTGTCCGGGCGGTTCCCGATCTCGTGCTGATGCTGCTGCTCTTTTATGGGATGCAGATTCTACTTAACCGGTGTACTGATTTGCTGGGATGGGACCAGATCGATATCGACCCGTTTGTTGCAGGGGTTATCACTCTCGGTTTCATCTACGGCGCGTATTTCGCCGAGACATTTCGGGGCGCCTTTCTCGCGGTGCCGCGAGGCCAGATCGAAGCAGGATTTGCATACGGCATGAGCGGTTTGCGTGTGTTTTTCAGTATCCTGTTCCCGCAGATGATGCGTTTTGCGTTGCCTGGTCTTGGCAATAACTGGCAGGTGCTGGTGAAGGCCACAGCGCTCGTCTCGATAATCGGCCTGGCCGATGTGGTGAAGGCCTCGCAGGATGCAGGCAAGAGTACGCTGGATTTCTTTTTCTTCACCCTGGTGGCGGGTGCAATCTATCTTGCAATCACGACAGTTTCGAACGTTGTGCTGCACCACCTCGAGAAACGTTATTCAGTTGGTGTCAGGAGGGTCTCATTATGATCGGGATCATCGGTCAATACTGGCAGAATTATTTGTACACGGACGGCTATCGCTTCAGCGGGATCGCCGTGACGCTGTGGCTGCTTGTTGTGTCGGTCTTGCTGGGCTTCCTGCTGGCGGTGCCACTGGCTATTGCACGGGCGTCGGGCAATCCTTGGATGTCGCGGCCGGTCTGGTTCTTCACGTATGTGTTTCGCGGCACTCCCCTGTATGTGCAGCTGCTCATGTGCTACACGGGCATCTACAGTTTGCACGTTGTTCATTCCAATCCGCTGCTGGGCTCGTTCTTTCGTGATGCCATGAACTGTACGCTGCTTGCGTTCACATTGAATGAGGCCGCCTACGCGACGGAGATTTTCTCCGGCGCCATAAAGTCCACGACCGCGGGAGAAATAGAAGCAGGTCTCGCCTATGGGATGTCGCGTTTCAAGCTGTACACACGGATCATCCTGCCCTCGGCGCTGCGCCGTTCGATCCCGATGTACAGCAACGAGGTCATCCTGATGCTCCATGCGACGACGTTGGCATTTACGGCAACGGTGGCTGACGTCCTCAAGGTAACGCGTGACGTCAATTCGGCGACCTATATGCCATTTCAGGCGTATGGCATTGCCGCAATCATCTATGCGGCGATCGCGTTCTCCCTTATCTGGATGTTCCGCAGGCTGGAAGCGCGCTGGCTCCTTTTCCTTGCACCGCGTGCACGCTAACACCCCCAAAAGGATACCGCCATGTACAAGCTTGTCGTCGAAGACCTGCACAAGAAGTTTGGTGACAATGAAGTCTTAAAGGGCGTTTCCCTGAAAGCCAGAGGTGGGGACGTCATCAGCCTTATCGGCTCGAGCGGCTCGGGCAAGAGTACGTTCCTGCGCTGCATCAACTTTCTGGAGCGGCCGTGCTCGGGGCAGATCACGATTGGCAATGAGCTGATCCGTACGACAATCGATCGAGATGGCGCCCTGCGGGTCGCTGACCAGAAGCAGCTGCAGCGCATGCGGACCAGGCTTGCCATGGTGTTCCAGCACTTCAACCTGTGGGCGCATATGACCGTGCTGGAAAACGTCATTGAAGCGCCGCTTGCTGTGCTCGGCCTTCGTAGGGACGAGGCTGTCGCGCGCGCGCGGGGGTACCTGGAAAAGGTGGGGTTGCCGGCGCGGGTCGAGGGCATGTATCCCTCGCATCTGTCGGGTGGGCAGCAGCAGCGTGTCGCCATAGCACGGGCGCTCGCGATGGAGCCAGAGGTCATGCTCTTTGACGAACCCACCTCTGCGCTTGATCCTGAGCTCGTGGGTGAAGTCCTCAAGGTCATGCAGGCGCTGGCCGAGGAAGGCAGAACGATGATCGTGGTAACACACGAGATGGGCTTTGCCCGCCATGTGTCGAACCATGTCGTGTTTCTGCACCAGGGAAAAATTGAGGAGCAGGGTGCTCCGCAGGATATCCTGGTCAATCCGGGTAGCGAGCGGTTGGCCAGGTTCCTCTCGGGAAAGCTGAAATAGTGTAACTGCCAATCTGGCGGGTAACGCCACGGTGACGGCTATTCCTGAATCGACGCACTGGCGATCCGGACTGCGAAGCGCAGGGATAGCCGGACGACTCCTCTGGCGCGGCGTCTATCACCGGATTGCACTGGCGCCGCACCGATGATTGGAGCGCACTCGCAGTAATGTGAAGCTTAAGTGTTGCAAGCGCATATGGAGATATCCGTATTCAATACACTCCTCGCTGCACACCGTGTGCGAGCAATCTGGCGTTGCTGATGCGGTCTGGTTCACAGACGTAACTAGATTGGGCTGACGTTGTGATCGTTGTTCGTTCGCGCGATCGTTACGCTGGGCTTCGGACACCGGACTATAAGCTCCTGCGCCGTGCCTGCGTCAAATTCGTGCTGGCTAGCTTCGCTCCGGCGAAATGGCCTTGACGTATAATTTCCCGCTGAGGACGACCTCCGCCTACGGGCTTATTTGCTGTCCGGGACGACCCGGCTCTTTGACACAGGAGGAGCCGTATGGCCTGGGTTTTTCTCGTTGTTGCAGGTTTGCTTGAAGTCCTCTGGGCTTACGCGATGAAGCTGTCCAATGGCTTCACGCGGCTGAACTATTCCTCCATCACCATCGTGGCCATGATCGCCAGCTTCGCGCTGCTGTCGGTTGCGATGAAATCCCTCCCCCTCGGCACTGCCTACACGATCTGGACAGGTATTGGGACCGTGGGCGCCTTTGTCGTCGGCATCCTTGTGCTGGGCGAGGTTGCCAGCCCCATGCGCATCCTTGCGGCTGTCCTGATCGTTGGCGGCCTCGGGCTGATGAAGCTCACGTCCTGAGCAAATTTGCTGGATCTTCTGCAATAGAAGAGGAGCACGCATGAACACCAATACCTCTGCCCTGGTGCCACTTATGGCATACAAGAAATGGATGGACACGGGCCTATATGAGTCGCTTCAGTCTCCGGACTATGCAGACAGGCCCGATGCCGTTCAGCAGGCGCTGTACTGGCTCAACCACATCCACATCGTCGATCAGATATTCCAGTCCCACATGCTGGGGGAGCCTCACGGCTTTACCTCGACCGAGAGCAGTTCCTTTGCTCCACTACCGCAATTGCGCAGCGCGGCCGAGGCGCTTGACGAGTGGCTGATCCAGTACGCACAGCAACTGGATGACGCTGCCGCCGCCGAAGAAATCGACTTCGTCTTCACTGATGGCGACAAGGGCCGCATGACCCGGACGCAGATGCTGATGCACCTGGTCAGTCATGCCCTCTATCACCTCAGCGTCACCACCCACGAACTGTCCCGTCAGGGCCTGCCTACGCCGCCCCTCCTGCTGACGACCTGCCTGGGCCAGTAGGCAGTAGTGCAGGCGGACAACGGCTTGCAGAGGGCAGAAAACCCACGACTGACAGATGGGTCACTCTACGGGTAGCCGATATATCTCGGATGGTACGAATCGATCTCTATTTAATATAGGTATCCTTAATGTAATAGGTGAGATCAAACTCTAGTGGTTCCTACCCGAGGCGCTCCCTGGTATGTCGACTGGAAACGGGGTGGTTACAGCCGACCCGGGTAGCAAAATGCCGAAGCGCTCTACCGCGTCATCGGGAGAAGCAGGCAGGGTTGGGACATTGAGGCAATAAGCGATGGCTTCGGCACTCTGTGCCAGAAAGGAATCCTCCTCTTCGGCTACAGCACAAAAGGTGTTGGGGGCAGCCACCGAATTTCCCTGGACCACTGGAAACCGACCAGCCGTTCAGCGGTATCCCGACGCAGCACGCTACGCTCCCCGTCCGAAGGGTTGGTCCCGAACCGGGTCCGCACGATGCAATTTGAATCTCCGCGAGCAATCTGCTTGTAATTTTGGTCAGAACGCCATATTGGGACTGCCTCTCACGTCCGATAGCATTTTCATCATCGTTCAACAGATGAAGGTGCCGAAGTGAGTGAGTACAAAGTTGCTTTGATTGGGTTTGGCGGAGTGAATCGTGCTTTGGCACAGCTTGCCGCGGACAACAACGCCCAGTGGAAACAGGAGCTGGGCTTCGAACTGAAGATCGTCGGTATCAGCGATCTGCATCTGGGCGCAGCGGTCTGCCCGGACGGGTTTGATCTGCAGGCGTTACGGGAACTCCCGGCCGAGAAGGGGGCGCTGAGCCGGCTGCCGGGTGGCAAGAAGGAAGCCGCGACCGAGGAAGTCATCGAAACCTCTGGTGCCGATATCGTGGCCGAAGCCACGTTCACCAACGCAGTCAATGGTGAACCCGCTTCTTCCTACTGTCGCCTTGCGCTGACCAGGGGAATCAGCGTGGTCACCACGAACAAGGGCCCGGTAGCCTTCCATGCCGAGGCTCTGAAGCGTGTAGCTGCGGAACACGGCGTCTACTTCGAGTACGAAGGCGCGGTTATGAGCGGAACGCCTGTCATCCGGCTGGGCCGGGAGTTGCTTGCTGGATCGGCATTGAAGGGATTCGAGGGCATTCTCAATGGCACCTCGAATTTTGTCCTGTCGAGCATGGAGTCGGGGCTGAGTTTCTCTGAGGCGCTCGAAAAGGCACAGCGTCTGGGTTACGCAGAAGCGGACCCGACCGCTGACATCGAGGGTCATGACGTTCGCCTGAAGGTTGTGATTCTCGCCAATGAACTGCTCGGCGCGAAGCTCAAGTCTGCTGATGTTCCGTGCAAAGGCATCAGTGGTCTGACGCTGCAGAACATCCAGGATGCTGTTGCGGCGAATGCACGGTGGAAACTGATCGGAAGCGCATCGAAGATGGCCGACGGGACCATCCGGGCTAGCGTTGAGCCCAGAATGCTTCCGCTGGAAAATTCGCTGACTGGGGTGGGCGACGCGGTCAATGCCGTCACGTTCAAAACGGGGCTGCTCGGGGATGTCACCGTGCGCGGGCCGGGCGCAGGCCGCATTGAGACGGCTTATGCACTGCTTGCGGACATCATCAGTATCCATAAAGCCAAAACGGCAAAGGGGAACTAATCATGAACAGTATCAGGTTGCCCGCCGCGGGCTCCGGCAACGCGATCGCAGTCACCAGTCCGTTCGATGGTAGCGAAGTTGGCTTCGTGGCAGACATGCCCCCGGAAAGTGCAGCTACGCTGATCCAGATCGCCAGGGATGGGGCGACTGTGTCCCGCCGTATTCCACGGCACGAGCGTGCCCGCATTCTCGAGACCTGCGCCGGGTTGATTGACCGCGATAGAAAAGCGTTCGCGGAACTCATCGTGGCTGAAGCCGGCAAGACGCTGAGGCAGGCCGAGAAGGAGGTCTCCCGCTGCATAAATACACTCAAACTGTCGGCCGATGAAGCGCGTCGTAACAGCGGGGAGGTGATCCCGTTCGATTCGTATGCGGGCTCGGAGAATCGTCAGGGATGGTTCACGCGCGAACCCCTCGGCGTAATTGTTGCGATCACGCCGTATAACGATCCGCTTAACCTTGTTGCCCACAAGCTCGGTCCCGCGATCGCTGGCGGCAACTCGGTCGTGCTTAAACCGTCGGAGCTGGCGCCGCTGTCGGCAATTAAACTGGTCGACTACCTGAACGTGGCGGGCCTGCCGGCTAACGTCGTCTCGATTGCGACCGGGGGGGCTGCCCTCGGCGAAGCCCTCGTAGGGGCGAAAGATGTGCGCATGATCTCGTTCACCGGCGGATTCGTCACGGGAGAAAAGATCGCGCACGCCGCTGGTCTCAAGAAGCTGGCGATGGATCTCGGCGGTAATGCACCGGTGATCGTGATGGACGATTGCGATCTGGACGATGCCGTCGACTCGTGTGTGTCCGGAGCCTACTGGGCTGCGGGCCAGAACTGTATTGGAACGCAGCGGATCCTGATTCATTCGAGTATTTATGACGCGTTCCGGGATCGCTTTGTCGCAGGCACTCGCGCATTGAAGGTGGGTAACCCTGCATTGCAGGACACGGATGTCGGGCCGATGATCACTGCGAAGGCAGCACAGCGTACTGAAAGTGTGGTCAACGATGCTATTCGCCAGGGGGCGAAATTGTTGTGCGGCAATGTACGGGATGGTTCGGTGTACGCGCCGACAGTTCTTGAAGACGTGAGCTTTCAGTGCGATCTGTGGAATCAGGAGATTTTCAGTCCGGTAGTGGTGCTCCAGAGAATCGAGTCGATCGGAGAAGCTCTGGAACTTGCGAACAGCCCGGCGTATAGCTTGCATGCAGGGATCTTCACGAGTAGCCTCGCGACGGCCCTGAAGGCGGCAGATAGTCTTGAAGCGGGCGGAGTCATGATCAACGATTCTTCCGACTATCGCTTTGATGCGATGCCGTTTGGCGGGTTCAAATACGGAAGCCTCGGTCGTGAGGGCGTGAGGTTCGCCTATGAAGAAATGACGCAGCCAAAGGTGGTGTGCATCCGTAAGACCGCGTGCTGATTTCAGACACCTCGCACGGTGAAAACGACTCACGAATTCCCGTGGGTCGTTTTCGCTTGTGCACACGAACAAGGAAGGAAAAAGTGATGGCAAACACCAGTCATATCACCGGTCAGATCCGCGGCAGTATCCCTGCCATCGTGACCCCGATGCATGAGGATGGCAGTCTCGATCTGCCAGCATTTCGAACACTCATCGACTGGCACGTCGAAGAAGGCTCGAATGGACTCGTCGTGGTAGGCACGAGTGGGGAGTCGGCAACGTTGTCTGTGGAAGAGCACATCCTCGTGGTGAAGACTGCGGTCGAGCATGCTGCAAAACGCCTTCCGGTCATTGCAGGAACGGGGGGGAATTCAACAGCGGAAGCGATCGAACTGTCGCAACTGGCAAAGCAGGCAGGAGCGGACGCCACGCTGCAGGTCGTGCCGTACTACAACAAGCCGACACAGGAGGGCATGTATCGTCACTTCTGTGCGATCGCCGATGCCGTCGACCTGCCAATGATTGTCTACAACGTGCCTGGCCGCACCGTTGCCGACATGAGCGACAAGACGATCCTCCGTCTTGCAGATGTGCCTGGCATTGTCGGTGTGAAGGACGCGACCGGAAATATCGAGCGTGCAGCGCAGCTCATCAAGCACGCGCCGTCTCACTTCTCGATATACAGTGGGGACGACGCCACGGCCATTGCACTGATGTTGCTTGGTGGGCACGGTAATATTTCAGTTACCGCGAACGTCGCTCCCAGGGCAATGAGCGAGCTTTGCCGTGCTGCGCTTGAAGGCGATGTCGGTACCGCCCGCCGCATTCATCTGAACCTGTTGTCGTTGCACCGGCAGCTCTTTTGCGAGTCGAATCCTATTCCCGTCAAGTGGGCGCTGCAGGCGCTCGGGCGGATTGAAGGGGGCATCCGCCTTCCGCTTACGCCGCTTGGCGAGCCGTTCCGGGATGTCGTTCGTGCAGCGCTTCAGGAGGCAGGATTGCAGGCGTGAGCCACGGGGTTGCGCGTAAAGCGGGGGCGCGTCAGATGGCGCTGCCCCCGCGTGAGCGGGACGGGGGCGTTAAAGATAGAAGGCCGTGGCTTTCGATCCAACGAGGTGCCGAATCCGGTCGAATGATGTGATGAGGCTGTCGCGTGAAGCCGCCGAACCGTCGAGCAGTACCGGCGCAAAATGAAGCGCGTCGATTCCGGCCGGAACGGGAAAGGCGTCTTCTGATCCATTCCCGGATTCTCCGGTGACCGCTGTCCCGGCAATGGCAATCAGACTCATGTACAGCCATGCGGCCCGACGAGGGCCGAATTCCAGAAGAAGGGGTGGGGCGGCGGGGGGTGTTTCCTCATGCGCCGGTAACCGGTAGCGCGAAGCCATCGATAATGCCCTGAGCAGGGGGAGTTCGTAAATGCCTGGCCACCATGCCCTTGGCTCCTGCATCCAGGGCCCCACCTTTAGCACGCCGGCCATTTCGATTTCACCCCCCGGGAAGAGGTACGCATAGGCTTCATGCTTTCCGTGGTTGTCGACCGACGAGGTCGCCAGCCAGCCATCGCCGTGGGCGTCCACATGATGCAGGGCTGTGTTTGCCGGCTCCAGCGAGAGCAACGATGTTGGCGCTTCTGACAACGCGAGCGAGCGATGGGCAGCGCTGATACTGCTGTCTTCGTACAGGATCCTGCCGATCCACACGGGACCTTGGGCAAGTGGAGCATAGGCGCTGCCGGCTCGAATTTCGGCCGCGCGGCGGTAAGCCTCCTCCTGCATTGCGTGTAACACATCGGACATCTGATTCTCCAGTAGGCGAATACGTCAGGCTTGCGTACAGTGGTTTGTCTGTTGATGGTGAATTGGCGTCCTGGCCAATACAGTCGACAATACCTGGATTCTAGAAGTGCACCGGGAGCAAAAAAAGTGATGAGTTTTGACGATGATGGTGAGTTTGACTCACCTGTCCATCGGCAGCGCCTGCCGTCACTTCATGCGTTGAGATGTTTCGAAGCAGCTGCGCGGGAGGAAAGCTTCCGGCGGGCAGCCGATGCCCTCAACCTCACGCATGGCGCGGTCAGTCGGGCTGTGCGCCTGATTGAAGACGATCTCGGAGTGATATTGTTCGACCGGCGCAACAGGCGCGTGTATCTCACCAGGGAGGGGCGCAGGCTCGCTGAGGCGGTGAGCGGTGGCTTTAGCCTGATTGAGTCGGCCTGCCGGGAATTGCGCATGCATGGTGGCCGCGCCACCTTGACGCTTGCCTGCGAGCCGACGCTGCTCATGCGCTGGCTGATTCCGCAATTTCCCGCGTTTCAGAAGGCCCATCCGGACCTCGATGTTCATCTGGTGGCGGCATCCGGCCCGGTGCTCGGCAATGGCATCGACATGGCAATTCGTCGCAACGACATTTCGTGGGGGAAGGAGATCGCTGCTGTTTGCCTGTTTGACGAGCAGGTTGGTCCGGTATGCCGGCACGATCTGGTGCAGGAATTCTTTTTGCCCACCGATGGCTTGTTGCGACTGCGGCGTTCCGCAACGCTGCTTCACACCAGCACGCGTGGGGACGCGTGGAAAACCTGGGGGAGCCTGGCGGGACAGAAACTGGGCTCTCACAAGGCCAGGACATTCGAGCACTTTTACTACAGTCTCCAGGCCGCAGTGGCAGGCTTGGGGGTCGCGATTGGGCCATGGAAACTGGTCCAGGCCGATATTGAAAGTGGCCTGCTTGAGGCGCCAGCAGGGTTCCTGGAAGACGGCTCGGCCTACTATCTTCTTTCTTCCCCGTCGGGCATTGAGAACAGGACCCGGGCCATCGTCACGGAATGGCTCACGACGATAGCGCAGCCGCGGGCACCTTGATACAAGCCTGCAGCGATGGCCAGTTTCAGTCACCGACGCAGATTGGCAACTGTCGTCGAAAAAAAGCTCCGTTTTTCCGGTGTTGGCATACCCTGCTCGACACAACCGGAGTGGCTCGTTACGTGATGCTGAATTACTACATCGCCTCTGAGCCTTATGTCACAGCGGAGGTGATTTACCTTCTGCTGCCCCTCTCCTGCACCCGTTTCTTTAAATTCGCTAAAGGCCGTCGGCTGCAGCATCTTGTTCCGCGTGTGCGGTATCTGATATGAAACAAATCGTCTAGTTGAGGGTTGTCTGGGCGATGTGGAGGAGGAGCGACAGGAGCGGCGACTGAACACGCCCCCGCCGTGAGATCGCGACGATCCTGCGGCGGAGGGCCGGACTGGTGATCCTTATCCGTTTGAGATGGTAGTCCTGCAGCAGCCTGGTGGGCATGAGGTCCGGCAGGATGCACTGGCCAGCCGTGACAGAGGCAAGCTTGAGCATGGCATCAACCGTGTCGACTTCCGCCGCGATATCGAGATGTGGGATCTCTGCGGCCAGCATCCGCCGCAGCGCATAATGCTGGGGAAAGACGATGAGAGGAACCTTATGCTCGGTGAGCGAGATCTCATCGAGCGCGGCGAATGCCGAATTTTCATGGACGACAAGGCACATGTCCTCATCGAAAAGCGGGGTGATATCGACACCGTCCGATGCTACCGCCGTGTCATAGACGAATCCCACGTCTGCCTTGCCAGTCTCGACCAGATCGACCACGTCAGGAGAGCTTCGCCCCAGCAACGTTATATTGACTTTGGGACGCTGTCCCATGAACTTTGCCATGACGTCAGCTATGAAGTAGTAGCTCAGCGTATGAATGGTCGCCACGCGCAGCGTACCCTCGGTGATGCCTTGCTGCTCTCGCAGCTGGGTGATGCAGGTGTCGATCAACTCATAGGCCGGGCGGGCAGCGTCCAGCAGTCTTTGTCCGGCATCCGAGAGTGAAACGCCACGTCCGTGCCGCTCGAACAGGGCTTGTCCGACGTAGGTTTCCAGTGTGCCCAGTTGCTTGCTCAGGCTCGACTGGGTCAGGTCCAGCGCTTCCGCTGCAGCAGAGAGGGATTGGGATTTTGCGATTGCAAGGAACAACCGCAGTTGATGATCCATGTATTTCATTGGGGCGGGCACCGTCGTGGGTAGAGTTTCCGCGCCCTGGCGATTTCTTTTCACGTCGATAAGGCCAGCCGTCCGGCGCCGAATTGCCCTTTTGCAAGCCCGAGCAGGTCGCATCTGCGCGGCCGGGCTGGCGGGATAGGGGCGCGCCGATCGTATCACGAAGCGTCTCACCAGCTTGTTCAGGCGGCTCCTCGTAGACGAAGCGAAGCTGCCCTCGTAAAACCACCGGGATCAGATCCGCGTCTTACGCTGCCTTTTTGGTCTGACGGCACCAGTAATCGAACGTGCTGCGAACGATCGATGGTTTCAACAGATAGTCATGTGCTTCCTGCGCCAGAGTGGCGCTCAGTGGTGTGAGCGGTCCGAACGTCTGGGCCCGGACCTGCATGCGGGCAGCCCGCTCCAGATACACCGACAGGTATGTCGCTTCCTCCACGCAGTTGCCCGTGGTCAGCTGGCCGTGATGCGCGAGCAGAATGGAGCGCTTCTCGCCGAGCGCCTGCGAGATGATGACGCCCTCCTGGTCGGCGATGGGTACGCCGGGCCAGTCGGCGAGAAACGCACAATCGTCATGGAAGGGAGTCATGTCCATCTGGGCCACCACCAGTGGTTGTCGAGCGGCGACAAGGGCCGAGACCCAAGGGGAGTGCGTATGGATGATGCTCTGGACGTCGGCGCGGGCCTGATAGACCCACAGGTGAAACCGCGTGGCCGGGTTCGCCATCCCATTGCCGGACAGCGTGTTCAGGTCACGATCGACCTCGATAAAGTCATCCGGCGTTGCTTCATCGAAGCCGAGCCCGAAGCGTAGCGTCCAGTAGGCGTCCTTCCGGGTCGACCGGGCGCTGATCTGGCCGGCGAGACCGGCTTCCTGACCTGTCATTGCAAGGATCCGGCAGGCGAACGCCAGTGTCTCCTGTAGTGTTCGACTGGCTGGTTTGAGGTGTTCGCGCATCTCGCGCGTGGCCCGTTCGTCAAAATACGCTTTCGCTCTCAAGTCCATTCGAATCGTCCCGCATGCGGAAAATGGAAAGTATGGCCAGAGCGTAGGCGCGTCGGGAATCCTGAGCTATCGTGCTACGCTCATAGCAGATATGAATTTCTTCCTATAGCAAGGCGGAATCTAGCCTCGAATACTTCAAGCGAGGCGCTGGCAAGTCCCGTCTATACCTGACTTACGGGCAGGCCACCCAACGTGTGAATCGGATCATCAACGCCGGCAGCGCCGGGGTCGACGCCTCGGAATTGGCAAACTGGACACGGACAGCACAATGAACGGGAAGCGGGACTACGAGGAGATGGGCTTTATGACGAGGGCCATCCACCTTGGTTACGACGCGCAGGAGGAGAACGGCGCTGTCAATGCGCCGGTTTATATGACGTCGACCTATTCATTCGACACAATGGCCGAGGCCGAGGCCGTATTCGCCGGCGAGAGCGACCGATACGTTTACGGTCGCCAGCACAATCCGACACAAGCGCTACTGGAGAAGCGCCTGGCCTCACTGGAGGGAGCCGAGGCGGGGCTTGTGACCGGTACGGGTATGGGCGCCATCTGCTCGACGATGATGACCCTGCTTCAGGCCGGCGATGAGATCATTTCGCATCACACGATCTATTCGACGGCGTCGACGTACCTCGACGATGGACTGCCTGGCCTCGGTATCGGCGTGAAGAAAGTCGACCTCACGAATCCCGAAGAGTTCGCGGCCGCGCTCACAGCGAAGACGCGGCTCGTCTACTTCGAGAGCCCTGTGAATCCGTCCGGCGAAGTGCTTGACATCAGGGCGATCGCTGATCGCGCTCGAGCGGACGGTCTGCTCGTAGTGGTTGATTCGACATTCGCGTCCCCTGCATTGCAGCAACCGATTTCGCTGGGGACCGATCTCGTCATTCACTCGTTGACAAAATATATCAATGGCCATGGGGACATTCTTGGTGGCGCGGTGCTCGGCAGCGCCGAACTGATCGACAAGATCCGGACCAAAGGCATGCGATACATGACGGGTTCCAGCCTGTCGCCCATGAGCTGCTTCCTGGTGTTGAGAGGTTTGAAGACGCTAAAAATCCGGATGCGTCAGCACGGCGAAAGTGCACTTCAGATTGCCGGGTGGCTGGAGCAGCATCCAGCAGTGTCGACGGTATGCTATCCGTTCTTGCCCTCACATCCGCAGCATGACCTGGCACACCGGCAGATGAGTGCGGGCTCCGGAATGCTGTCCTTCGAATTGCGGTCTGGTTTTGATGGTGCCACGCAAATGATTGATGGCCTCCATCTGATCGGAAAGGCCGTGAGTCTCGGCGACACTGAATCGCTGATTACGCATCCTGCCGCGCTCGTCGAGGCCAGGCAGCGGATCGATCCGTCGGCAAGACTCGCAAGAGGCGTGTCTCGAGCCATGATCCGGCTTTCCGTCGGTCTCGAAGATGTCGAGGACATCTGGGCCGATCTCGAGAATAGTCTTGATCGACTGGTTTGATCGGGTGGGCGATTGCCTGGAGAGCTTCGGCTCAGAGGGTAATTCTGGGTGACCGCCAACCCCTTGAGCGCTTCACTGTCGTCAGGATGGGCGTTCACCGTAGTCATACCCGCCGTGTACGCGGGCGAGGGGAGGCTTACAACGCGGAGCCGGGCTCGGCCGTGCGAACCGGGCGTCGCCAGTCGATGCCTTCGAGCACACGGATGACGGCGCGGTTCAATGCCTCCGTCGCCCGCCTGGTCTGGCCAGTCGTTCGCAGCGTTCCGTTACCACGCCGGTTACCCAAACGAGGTCCGCGGCATCTTCGCGCGCATGTCGATCATCGAAAACATGCAGATGGGCGCGTACCTGCGCAACGACAATGACGGCGTCAAGAAGGACGTCGAGCGCATGTTCGGCTTCTTCCCGCGCCTGAAGGAACGCGCGACGCAGCTCGCGGGCACGCTCTCGGGCTGGCGAGCAGCAGATGCTGGCGATGGCGCGCGCGATCATCTCGAAGCCGAAGCTCCTCCTGCTCGACGAACCTTTGATGGGTCTCTCGCCGATCATGGTCGAGAAGATCTTCGAAGTCGTGCGCACGATTTCGCAAGAGGGCATCACGGTGCTGCTCGTCGAGCAGAACGCGCGACTCGCGCTGCAGGCGGCGCACCGCGGCTACGTGATGGATTCCGGTCTCGTCACGATGGAAGGCGACGCGAAGCAGATGCTCGACGATCCGAAGGTGCGTGCCGCTTATCTGGGCGTGTGAATGTCTCAGCGAACGGGGGGCAGGATTCGGTGAACGCCAACAACGCCCGCCAAATCCATTTGACGAGCCGTAATCACTTCTCTTAATCTTTGCTCGTTCGTAGACACCCGAGAGCGGGGAAGCGTGGGGTTTAGTGCGACGACCACGAATGCCGAATTGCTCGACCGAATCGGCCATTTGCGGTCGTTCACCCGTCACCTCGACCGGCTGAAGGACAACCCAGTTGCGGACCGACAAGGAAGATATGGAAATCAAATGGATTGAGGACTTCATTGCACTCGCTCAGTACCAAAGCTTCTCGCGGGCAGCAGAGTTTCGCAATGTGACCCAATCTGGCTTCAGCCGCAGAATCCAGTCGCTCGAGCAGTGGGTCGGTTCCGAGCTGATTGACCGCAGCAGCTTTCCTCCCGTTCTGACTCCGGCAGGCCAACTTTTTCGCGAAGCAGCTGAGGATGTTCTGGCCAAGTTGTACGACACGCGGGCCATTATCCGCACGGAACAGCGAATTGCCGGCAAGAGTTTGCAAATCGCGGCGGGTCATACTATCGCATTGAATTTTTTGCCGACCTGGCTTAAGGCCCTCTCCAGGCATTTGGGGGAGGTGCGAGCTCGCGTCGTTCCGACGAATGTTCACGACTCGATTCTTATGCTCGTGAACGGTAACTGCGAACTGATGTTCGCGTATCACCATCCTGAACTTCCTCTTCATCTTGACCCGGTAAAGTATGAGCACGTCACGGTCGGTATCGACACGTTGATGCCGGCCAGTCGGCCGAATCCGCGCTCGGCACCCGTGTTTCGCCTGCCGGGCACGAAGAAACAACCTCTTCCCCTCATTTCATACACGGACACCAGTTACTTTGGGCGTTGCCTTGCGTTGCTGCTTGGCCGGGCAACCGCCGCCCCAGCACTGCAACTGCATTACGAATCGGATATGGCAGAAGTCCTGAAGAAGCTCGTCATGGAAGGTGAAGGTGTGGCCTGGTTGCCGCGGAGCACGATTGCCAGCGAGCTGGAGGCCGGTGACCTGGTACCGGCAGGACCAGCGGCATGGAATCTGGACATCGAACTACGCGTATATCGCGATTCGTCTAATCGGAATGAGTTTCTGGACGAACTTTGGCATTACCTCCGCGCTGGCTTGACCTCGCTCGATTAGGGGTTTTCCCGTGTTATGCGAGATTCGCATACGCGTATGACGCAACAGCATCATCCTTTTGTTGTCACTCCCTACCATGCGTCCTGACGGTGAAAGTGGTGGCTATGACATGCCACTTTAGCCCTTACTTCGCGCATGCCGGTCGTCAGGCCGTCCTGCGCCGACTACGGACGGATGGACATGAAAAATCGCCTTACCCTGCTGATTGCAGTCGGCATGATTCTTGGTGTGATTGCCGGCTATGCATGCCACACCAGCATTTCTGACCCCGCTACGCTGAAGGCCGTCGCGGGCTACTTCTCAATCGTTACCGACATCTTTCTGCGGCTCATCAAAATGATTATTGCGCCGCTGGTCTTCGCCACGCTCGTTTCCGGGCTGGCGGGGATGGACAGCGGCCAGGACGTAGGACGCATCGGTCTGCGTTCGGTGGGCTGGTTCCTTTGCGCGTCCCTGATTTCGCTGGCTCTTGGACTTTTCATGGCCAACTTGCTGCAGCCGGGGGCTGGTTTGCATTTGACCGAGAGTGCTGCCGAGGTGAACACGGGCCTCAATACGTCGGGGCTGAATGCCAAGGACGTGATTACTCACGCGTTCCCGACGAGCCTGCTTGACGCGATGGCGCGCAATGACATCCTGCAAATCCTCGTATTCTCGATTTTCCTCGGGGTTGCGCTCTCCGCCCTGAAAGGGGACTCGCGGGTCCGTGTTGTCGTTCAAGCGATTGATGGCCTGGTCCCGGTAATGTTGCGACTGACGAACTACGTCATGCGGGCTGCGCCGATTGGCGTGTTCGGAGCCATCGCGTCGGCGGTGACACTGCGTGGTCTCGATGTGCTGTACACCTACGGGAAGCTTATCGGTTCATTCTATCTGGGGCTGTTTGTCCTGTGGGCAATCCTGATTGGCATTGGTTGCGTATTCCTCGGTCGGCGCATCGGCAGCCTGCTCAAGGCGGTCCGGGAGCCGGCAATGCTGGCATTCTCGACGGCGAGCAGCGAGGCCGCATATCCGCGGCTGACCGAGCAGCTTGAGAAGTTTGGTGTCGACAAGAAAGTGGTCGGCTTTACGCTTCCGCTGGGCTACGCATTCAACCTCGACGGCTCGATGATGTATCAGGCGTTTGCCGCCATCTTCATCGCACAGGCCTTTGGTATTCACATGCCGCTCTCCGAGCAAATCTTTATGCTGCTGGTTCTCATGTTGAGCAGCAAAGGTATGGCGAGTGTGCCGCGGGGCTCTGTCGTCGTCGTCGCTGCGGTCGCGCCGATGTTCCATTTGCCGGTCGCAGGGGTAGCGATGGTCCTCGCGATTGACCAGATTCTCGATATGGGGCGGACGATGACGAATGTCATCGGCAACAGCATTGCCACTGCAGTCGTCGCGAAGTGGGAGGGGGCACGTCAGTTGAAGGCTAACGACTATCCGCTGGACCAGCCGCAGGTTGAAACACGATGAGCACGGGAATTGCGAAAAGCAGGCGCAAGTTTGGTGTTGTCGGCGGTCTGGGGCCGCTGGCAAGTGCCGATGTTTTCTTCAAGCTGGTGAAGGCGACGCCTGCTTCGTCAGACGCCGAGCATGCTGACGTAATCTTCGAGCAGTACCCATTCAGGGGTTCGGGGGCGGGTAGTGCGGTCACGATGGAGCGTAAGCTATACATCTTCGACATGATTCGAGATTTCGAGCGGCGCGGCGTGACGACGGTCGTGCTCCCCTGTTTTCTCAGTCATACGTTTATCGATGAGCTGAGAGAAAACACAAGCCTTCATATCGTGGATATCGTCGAAGCAGTTCGCAGCCACATACAGAGAAAATTTCCGAACGCAAAGCGGATAGGTATTCTGGCGTCCGACTATGTGCGCGAAAGGCGGCTGTTTGAGCGGTACTTCGTATCGCCTCAATTCGAAGTCGTGCACCCGCGACCGCACGATAATATTGACCTTGTGACTGAGGCCGTCTACGGCATTGATGGTATCAAGAGTGGAAATCTCCGCGGTCGGCCAGCGGAGTTGTTGCGCAAGGCCTGCGATGACCTCGTGGCCCAGGGGGTAGACGTCATTGTTCCTGGCCTGACCGAGATTGCACTGGTGGCAGAGGAAATCGGACCCATGAAGGTTCCGTTCGTCGACTCCAACATGGCCTACGCGCAGTTTGTCGTATCGGGCCAGTTTGATGCGTCGTCGCCAGTGTTCAAGGTAGGGGTCGTCGGTGGCGTTGGGCCTGCTGCAACAGTCGATTTCCTGAGCAAAGTCGTGCGCAACACACCTGCATCCTGCGACCAGGACCACATCAAGCTGCTGGTTGAGCAAAATCCGCAGATTCCCGACCGAACGGAAAACCTCATCGGAGATGGTGCGGACCCGACGGTATCCTTGTATGCGACCTGTAAAAAACTGGAAGACGGCGGCGCCGACATCATTGCGATTCCATGCAACACTGCTCACGCCTTCGTCGACCGAATCCAACCGTATCTCGGGGTACCTATCGTGAATATGCTGGCCGTTACGGTGAGCTACCTGCGCGAAGCGTTTCCCGGTCTGCGAGATATAGGTGTGCTGGCAACGTCGGGAACCATCGACAGTGGTGTCTACAGGAAGGCTCTTGAGGCTCAGGGGCTGCGACAGGTCGCCCCCGGGCCGGCGCTGCAGGCACGGGTGATGGAAGCTATCTATGGAAAAACGGGTGTCAAAGCTGGCTTCACGACTGGACAATGTCAGGAAGATATTGCTGCAGCAGTCGACGGGTTGATAGAAGCAGGCGTCGAAGTCATTGTTCTTGGTTGCACTGAGCTTCCCATCCTGCTGCCAGGCGGCGAGTTTGCCGGTACCGGCGGCGGTATCGTGCAACTGGTCGACCCAACCGAAGTTCTTGCTCGAAAGTGTATTGCGTACGCAAAGAGCGCTGGCGATTGAGCCGACGCGTCACCCCATAGCCAGTTCGTAGTCCATGTTTACCGGCCCTATGGTTCGGGCAAACCACGGACCGTCCAGGCTCATCTCAAACTCCTCTGGAGCGCCACTATGTCTACTTCAATCGAACGTATCGAACACGACCTTCTGGGTGACCGTCCGGTGCCGAATGAGGTCTATTACGGCGTGCACACCTTGCGTGCACTCGAAAATTTCCCCATCACCGGCATTCCAATTTCGGCTTATCCGAACCTGGTCAATGCGCTGGCCTTTGTCAAAGAAGCGGCAGCGCTGACCAATTTCGAGCTGGGCTTGCTTGCCGAGCACAAGATGAAAGCTATCGTTCATGCATGCCAGCAGATTCGCGCGGGGGTCGCGCATGAACAGTTCGTGGTGGATGTCATTCAGGGTGGCGCTGGCACCTCGACGAACATGAACGCGAACGAAGTGATTGCGAACCTGGCGTTGGAGCATCTCGGTCATCAGCGCGGCGACTACGCAGTCCTGCACCCGAACGAAGATGTCAATCTCGGGCAGAGCACGAATGATGTTTATCCGACCGCCCTGAAAATTGCGACCTATTTAGGACTCGCCCAACTGATTCATGCGATGGGAGTGTTGCGTGCGTCGTTCGAGCGCAAGGCTGAGGAGTTCCGTAACGACCTGAAGATGGGCCGGACTCAACTGCAAGACGCAGTACCGATGACGCTCGGCCAGGAGTTCAGCACCTTCGCAGTGATGCTCGGAGAAGACGAAGAGCGTCTGAAGGAAGCATCGATGCTCATCTGCGAAATCAATCTCGGAGCAACGGCAATCGGTACCGGCATTAACACGTCGCCTGAGTATGCGCCTCTTGCGTGCAAACATCTTGCCGCCATCACGGGGATACCGGTGACCACATCGCCCAATCTTGTCGAGGCGACGCAGGACGTCGGCTCGTTCGTTCAGTTGTCTGGCGTGCTGAAGCGTGTAGCCGTCAAGCTGTCCAAGACCTGTAACGACCTCCGGCTCCTGTCGAGCGGGCCACGCGCAGGTCTGGGTGAAATCAATCTCCCGCCTGTTCAGGCCGGCTCCAGCATCATGCCCGGCAAGGTCAACCCCGTTATTCCCGAGGTCGTGAACCAGATTGCATTCGAAGTCATCGGCAATGACGTGACCGTCAGCTTCGCGGCGGAGGCAGGGCAACTGCAGTTGAACGCGTTTGAGCCGATTATTGCGCACAGCCTGTTCAAGAGCGTCGCGCATCTGCGAGCGGGCTGTCTCACGCTCGCTTCGAAGTGTGTCGACGGGATTACCGCGAATCGCGAGCGCCTGCTGTCGCTCGTCGAGAATTCAATCGGAATTGTGACCGCACTCAATCCGTACATTGGCTACACGAATGCTACTGAGGTCGCGCAGCACGCGCTGGTGACGGGAAAAAGCGTCGCAGATGTCGTGATTGAGCGGGGCCTCCTGACGCGAGAGCAACTGGATGAAATTTTGCAGCCCGCGATGCTGACGCAGCCGAGGGCAGCTCTCCCGTTCAAGTGACAGCCCGAGAGCCGGGGGGCAACTGAAGCGCCTCGGCTCTCGCCCACATCAGCTCCGGTGTCCTTGGGTAGATTGCGGTTCGGATGTTCGAGTAATAACCCGTCGCCCGGAGGAGTCAGCGACCGGATAGTCCTTGTACGCGGAAAACGCATAGTTCAGCAGGTTGCCAGCGCCCGATATGCGGTCGTTGGCAGTAGGTGCGCCCATGACCACGGCGAAGACTCGTCGCGTCATGGGTGGATTGGCCTGTTGGCGCTTTGCCGTCGCGACGATACAGTAGCCGGCTGCGTCGGTATGGCCGGTTTTCAGACCGTCTACGGAAGGGTCTTTCCCGAGCAACCAGTTCTTGTTCCGTTTCTGGAACTTTCCATAAGCGAAGTGCTGCTCTGACGAGTAGGTGTAGTACTCGGGAAAGTCACGGGTAAGACGCGAGGCCAGCGTGGACAGGTCGCGGGCGGTCGAATGGTTCCCCGGTGTTGTGATGCCGGATGGCGTTGAGAAGTGGGTGTGCGTCATTCCGAGCTGCTTCGCCTTCTCGTTCATCATCTGCTCAAAACCACCACGCGACCCTCCAACGCGCTCCGCGAGGACCATGGCGGCGTCGTTGGCCGACGCAACAATCAGCCCTTGAACGAGCTCTTTGACGGGTACCGTCTGGCCCGGGGCCAGATACATCCTTGCTTCATCGCTTCCAACTTCGCCGACATCGGTAGCCTCGACCGGCACCTTTTCATCCCAACGGATTGTTCCGCGTTTCAAGGCATCGAGTACAAGGTACGCGGTCATGAGTTTGGTGAGCGAGGCCGGCTGACGTTCGGCGTCCGCGTCGTGCTCAACCAGCGTTTGGCCAGAATCGCCGTCGACCACTATCCAGGAATCCGCATGAATGTTAGAGGGCGGCTGGGCCGCGGCACTCCCTGCCATACCGGACAGACAGGACGCGATGCCGGCGGTCAAAAGCGAAAATCGAAAAAATGAATGAAATCGTCGCATCGTCGCTGTATGGACCCGTATCGAGAGTTGCTATGTTGCTTGTGCGGCAGTCGCGGCTGCCGTGAAGCGCTGCCGAATCCCTTTGCTGGTGAGATGATTCGGGGCCGCGATAGTACCCTTGCAAGGGTGGGTGCGCTATGCGGACTCCGCATGAATCCATGCGGAAACATCATGTGACGGTTGGCGTTCTGTACAAGCGTTGCGCAAACACCGCGTACACCTCTTGCGGTGCAGCCACCTTGTGCGGCACTGCTATTTCTGTATAATGGAAAAATATTCGATATATCGAATGATGTTGGAAGTAGTGCATCCAGAGTCGGACTTTCCGACGCCAACCTGCCCGTCCCGGGCAAGGTGGAAGCCTTTGAGGCGATGCGGCCGATTCACGGCAACGAAACGGGAGCAGCATAGCTAGCACCGGTTCGATAAATACTTATCCGGAGCATCTATGCATCACGATACCTCTGCCTCCTCCGCAACAGTCTCTGAAGACTGGTCGCACTTCCTTCCCGGCTTCATGCTGACGCATACGGTTCATCTTGTGTCAGGATTAAACTTGGCTATCGTCTCGACAGCCGCCGCGGTACTCGAAGGTGAGGCAGCCGCAGTGGACCGTTGGATAGTCACCCGGTGCGGTGATGTTCTTGAGCAGAAAATCCTTCTGGGAGAAATGACGGAAGGGCGAGCGGTTCGACTTCGCGAACAGCTCGCCGCGCTCGATGGCGTGTTGCGCACGAGGATGGAGCATCATTTCGTTCGAGCCGGTTCAGCAGTATCCGAAAAGGCACAGGCGAGCGCCGGTTAGGCTAGGGCAGCCAGAACAGATATCTTTGTTCTGGAATCAAGTACGTGGATTCTCCGAACGGACGGCTTGCTAAAGGCCGTCTCGCCGCCGCCAGGGTACTGTACAGGGCTCTGTCGCGCTAACGCGCCAGGATTCGCACTCTCCCATGAATCTCGAACGAGATGGGCAAAACGAATGCACCTCGCGCAACATTGCTGGTGGATATCGGTAAGGTACTCAAGCGTTTGCACTATCCGCTGGACGTGATTCTGCTATGTGTTCGCTGGTACGTGGCGTACTCGCTGAGCTTGCGCAACCTCGAAGAGATGATGGCCGAACGTGGAATCGAGGTGGATCACTCAAGCGTGCACCGCTGGGTAATCAAACTTGTACCGTTGATCGACAAGGCATTCCGAAAATGCAAACGCCCGGTAGGCAGTATCTGGCGCATGGACGAATCCTACGTCAAGGTCAGAGGCCAATGGAAATATTTGTACCGGGCCGTCGACAAGGAGGGCGATACCGTCGACTTCCTGATGCGTGCCCATCGGGACAAGGCCGCGGCGCGCCGCTACTGCGAGAAGGCGATAGCGAACAACGGCGAGCCTGAAACGATTACCGTCGACAAGAGCGGCCCCAATCTGGCCGCACTTCGACTGGTACTTTGGATGCGCGCGTACGGTCGCCGTCACCTCGACACGCGACGGGTCACCCTCGATGTCCTGGCTAACGAGACTCTGAAACGATAACGGCTGCGAGTACATTGAATTCGAGAGCAGCGTGCGGATATGAATCTCGTCCTGCTCCTGGCACACAACGGTCAGAGCATATTCACGGATCAGATCGGCTGCCGACACCGATGTCGCGTTGATAGCGCGGCTGACCTCGCGCAGCAAGGTGTTGGCCAACAGCACAAGCGCGGTCCCCGCAATTGCAGGCCCGAAGTGTCCAGTGCCGCAGAGCACGCCTACGGCAGCCGAGCACCACAGGGTTGCAGCGGTATTGATCCCCTGTATTGCGCCCTTGTCGCGCATGATGACACCGCCGCCGAGAAACCCGACACCGGACACCACATACGCTGCGATCTGCGTCGCACCGGATACACCGTTTCCGGCCAACATCCCCAGCGTAACGAAAAGGCATGCACCGCTTGTCACCAGCGTGATAGTTCGCAGTCCGGCCGTTCGCTGGCGCATTTGTCGCTCCAGACCGATGGCCACACCACATGCAAAGGCGGCAGGCAGGCGCCAGCTGAATTCCGAAGTCATGTCGTGGACTCCTCATGCAGCAGCGCGGGGCGTTCTGGCAAGGTCTGGCGCTACAGATCGGCGCAGATCCACCGGCCCATCCTTCACCGTGCCTGAACCGTGCTTGTGCGAACAGGCGCCCATGAAGGCGCCTGCTGGGCCCGCCAGACCAGTCCCGACAGCAATACGCCCCACAGCGGACTTGCCGACATCAACGCCCGGCCACGACGAGCGCCTGTCCGACGCCGCTGGATGGCCTATCGCGTCATGCAGAGGCGGTTGCGTACAGGCTGCCTGTGCTCGCGCGCAAAATCCCGTACCGCGCGTTCATGAAAAGGGGCGGACATGCGCCCGCCCGATCCGATTTAGTGAATGGCCATCTGCACGACCTTGACGATGACCAGCCCCACCGCGACGACGAGGTAGATGCGAAGCACGCCCATCCACACGCGCGTCGACAACGTCAGGTGCTGCGGTGCCGGCAGGTCTTCGAGTGGTGACATACGCCACGTGTTGCGCAACTCCTTCAGGGCGGGCTTATTGAGCGCCAATTCATCATGCGTCGCAGTCGTACCGCGCGACTTGCGCGAGAGTTCCACGGCGGCGTACACGGCTGCGGCAAGTCCACACCCGCCCACGAGAATCTTCATGATCGCCGCGCCGCTGATATCCGGATACACGGTAGCGGCCGTGAGGATGATCGACAGGACGACGAGGACGGCAATCACGGCGCCCGTGAAGACGTTCAACTTCTTCGAGTTCACCCATGGGCCAAGCACAGCCTTGTCATTGCATAGCAGCAGCAGGAAGACCGTTGCGCTCGGCAGCAGCACACCAGCCAGCGTCTGCACAGCTTCAGTCAGGAGGCCAAGCGGGCTGCCCGGGATCAACACGAGGGCGGCAGCCAGCACGATGATGCCGAAGTAGACGAGATAGAAGCCCTTCGCGTCCAGCACGCTACGGTGCAGCGAGTGCTTGACCTTGAAGACATCGCCAATCGCGTAGGCCGTCGACAGCGAAACGGCGGCGGCGCCGATAATCGACGCGTCGAGTAGCGCAACCGCAAAGATCGTAGCCGACGTCTGGCCAACATATTTGTGCAGACCCGCGATCACGCCGCCTGCATCGGTGAAGTTGCCGAACTCGGGTCTGCCATCAAACAGCGCAGCCGTGAAGGCCATCATCGCCACGGCGCCAACGATCACGAACGCGATGCCGATCCAGAGGTCCACTTTTTCATACTTCATGAAACGCGGCGTGATGCGCTTGTCGATCACGTAGCTCTGCTGGAAAAACAACTGCCACGGTGCGACGGTCGTGCCAACGATGCCGATCACAAGCAGCATCACGTCGGAGAGCTTCGAATTTTTGGGCCATGTCGGCACGAAGAAGTCGCGCGCGATGACGCTAACCGGCGGGTGAATTGAAACGAGTACCGGGATAAGCAGGAGGCTCAACAGGCACAGCACGATCGCAAAGCGTTCGAAGCGCCTGAAGTCGCCCGTACTGACCGCCGCCATCGTCAGAACTGCTGCGATGCACACGCCGAAAACCTTCGATACGCCAAGAAAATCGAGCGCAAACGTAATGCCGATGAACTCGGTGACGATCGTGAGTGCATTGAGCAGGAAAAGGTCGATGACGCTGAAGGCACCCCAGAACTTGCCGAAGCGTTCGAAAATGAGGCGTGCGTGGCCGACACCGGTCACGGCGCCGAGACGCAGGACCATTTCCTGATTCACGTAGAGAACCGGAATCAGCAGTGCAAGCGTCCAGAGCAGCGACGTGCCGTAGTTCTGGCCGGCTTGCGTATAGGTGCCGAAAGCGCCCGCATCGTTGTCGCCGACCATGACGATGAGGCCGGGGCCGAGGATGGCGAGCAGCGTGCGCAGACGCGCCATCCAGTTGCTGCGCGGAGCAATGTCGTGGTGGGCGATCGTGCCGAGTGCGCCTTTGATATCGCCTACGTGCGCATCGTCTAGCACGGCAGTGCGGCGCTGCGCGATGTTTGCCGGTGTGGTGGACATTTTAGTTATTCCTTGTCGGTAACGCTTGACGTCGATGCCTGAAAATCGTGGCGCGGCCCTGCCCCAAGCCGGTGTTTGAGCAGTGGGCTGGCTGGCGACCACGCGAGGCAGTGTCAGTGAGCGAGCTTCTTGAGCGCCGTCCAGATGGCAGCGGCAACACCGGCCGATACGTGTGAACGGGGGGCAAGCGCGAGCATGTCGTTGTAGTACGTGCGAGATTCTTCGACGCGCGGGAATTGCGAAACGAGCAGAGCGAAGTGCATGGTGATTCCTCCAGTAACCTGAAACGTGGTGCCTTTGACCAGGCCCGCCTTCGTTTCTGTTCGCACGGGGCGAAGTGCTCGTGCGGGTGGAGGAACGTGTGTGGCCAGGAGGTCAGGCGAAGCGAACTGCGTTCGTCGAGAACGCACGGTGAGTCGTGCAAGGGCAAGGCTCAGGGTCGGGCATCGTGAACTCCTGTGTCATTTGGGTCCGAATCGAAAATTGACGGACGTGTTTAACCGCACGTCGATTTGCGCGGCATTCAGCGCGCGCAAAACGGCGTGAACAAGCGGCGCCGCGAGCCAACGGCTCGCTGCGACAAATCGTCTGGACGAATGTGCGTGACAACACATGCGTCAATGACGGCGGCCAATCGAAAGATGCGCGAGGAAAGAAACTGCGGGAGCTACTGCGGCGCGCACCGTCTGCCTGCTGGCAGGACGGCGGCTAAGGAAGATTCAAAGCGGGCGTCGTGCCGGTCAGGCAGAAAAACTGATCGAAGGTCGACTACTGCAACTGTCCAAGGCGTATGCCCCTTTCGTGAAAACATCCGAATTCTAGTGACGGCGCGCGAGCCGAGTCAACGAATTTTTCGAAGATTTTTCTTTCGATTCCGTTACCTGGTGTGGATGCGAATCATTTTTCTCACCTCTTCATATCGCATCCACGCAGCATGGGCTGCAGCTGCGCTCGCAGCGTTGCACACACGCGACGCAGCGATCGATCGGGCGTTGGGACTGGAGGCCATCGCGCGCGGATCGGCAGGGAGTTCAATGTCGCTTTTTACGCGACTAAGCACTGCATAGCAATTTTTACTTGCGCGGTCACAAACGGCGCGCATAGAATCCGCCCTGTCTTCCAAACAGGAGAGTCCCTCGTGGACGCAAGCTCTAGCAGTCGATCTTGTAAGCCGGTCCATGCCGGCACCCAAGCTGCAATCACGCGTTAGCGACACCGGATTCCCCGTCCTGCCGCTGACCCGGATTGCCCCGGGCCAGCGCGCTTCTTCCCAGGCCGCCTTTGCGGTTTGTCTGTAGCACGCTCCCTTTTTTTTGCGCAAGCGTGCCGACAGCGTTCACTCGCTGAACAAGCGGCGCTTTCCGAACGTTGCCCGGCCTTGCCGGGCCAGACGGGAGTTGAATCATGCATATCGAACGGTTTTTGCGCGTCTCACGCGCTTACTTGCTCGCGTCCGCGGCCATTGCATCGCGCCGGGAGCGCGAAGGACATGGCCTGCTCTGGGGACACGCAAGCATGCGCACTGCGCAATCAGTCCAACGCGCCACGTCAATCGCAGTGCTCTGGGCGACATCAACACGCAACGTTTGCGGCACATCATGGCCCGCCTGAGCGGGCTGTCGTCGCGAATCGACTTCCCCAAACTGCAGATCATCAGAAAGCCCGCACCGAATGCCTTTCAGCTTCGGCATCGCTCATTCATCGGTTCGTTTCACCAGAAGAAAACCAAATGCTCTCCATTGGCACGCTCACACAAAACAACAACCGCATTGACACGCAGTGCCGCTTCGCTCAGTTTTCGCGCCTGAAGCCAGTCTGCATAGCCGCAGCGCTAACGCTTGCACTGGCCGCTGTTGCAAGTGTTCCCGCTCACGCGCAGTCGGCGTCATCCGACCCGGCAGCAGCAAACCAGGACGCCGCGCCGACTGGTTTCTGGGACCGTTCGAACCTGCTCGGCGACATGGGTGGCCTGCGTACGCTATTGGGCAACTACGGTGTGACATTCAATGCGCAAGAAACGAGTGAGCTCTACGGCAACTTCTCCGGCGGCGTCTCGAAGGGCGCTTCATACAACGGCGCCACGCAATTCGGACTTAACGTGGATACCGGCAAGGCGTTCGGTCTGAAAGGCGGCACCTTTTTTGTCGATGCCCTGCAGATTCACGGACACGGCATCACCGGAGCACGCCTGAATTCGCTGCAGGCCGTAAGCGGCGTCGAGGCGGAAGCGACGACGCGCCTGTGGGAGCTCTGGTATCAGCAGTCGCTGGGCGACAAATTCGACGTCAGGATCGGCCAGCAGAGCCTCGATCAGGAATTTATCGTCAGCCAGTACGCCAGCACGTTCGCTAATGCGGCATTCGGTTGGCCCGAGTTGGCTGCTACTGCCTTGCCCGCGGGCGGCCCCGCCTATCCGCTGGCATCGCTCGGCGTGCGCCTGCGGGTCAAGCCAAGCGATTCGATGACGCTTCTCGGCGGCATCTTCGACGGCAACCCTGCACCGGGCAACGGCGACCCACAGCGGCTCAACGCCAGCGGCACGCAGTTCAACCTGCACAACGGCGCCATGATCATCGGCGAGGTCCAGTACGCGATCAATCAGCCTTCGACCGGGGACTCCGCTGCAACGCAGCCGAGCGGGCTCCCAGGCACCTACAAGCTAGGCTTCTGGTACAACAACAATCGCTTCGCAGACCAACATCTCGACACGAATGGCATCTCGCTCGCGAGCCCCGCGTCGAACGGCGAGCCCGCCACGCATCGCGGCAACTTCAGCGTTTATGCGATTGCAGACCAGATGGTGTGGCGCCCGCGTGCGGACAGCCCGCAATCGCTCGGCGTGTTCGCGCGCGTAATGGGCGCGCCGGGCGACCGCAACCTGCTCGACTTCAATCTCAATGCCGGGATCGTGCTAAAGGCTCCGTTCAAGGGTCGCGACAACGACTCTGCAGGACTCGCGGTCAGTTACGCGAACGTCAGCGCAAGCACGAGCGCGCTCGATCGCGACATCGCAACTTTCCAGACGCCGGGCTATCCCGTGCGTACCGCAGAGACGGTGATCGAGGCGACGTATCAATACCAGGTCACGCCATGGTGGCTGCTACAGGGCGAACTCCAGTACATCTTCCATCCGGGCGGCGGCATCGCCGATCCGAATAACAACGGTACGCGTGTGCGCAATGAGGCCGTGGCGGGACTGCGGACGGTTGTGACGTTCTGATGGCGTGACGTTTTGAGGTGTCCGGGTCCGTCAACGGTATAGCTAACAGGCCCGGATATACGGTCATTCGAATGACGCGTTCGCCGCGGAAATGGTCCCGTGGTCGACCTAAGCGTCGGCAATGGACTGTGACTTGTCCTTCAAGGAAGGCACGGAATGACCGTTACACTTTGAATGCAGCCTTAGCGATGGTGCCTTGTTGACGGGCCGATGCGGGTCGTCTACGGCCGACCGCGTCAGTCAGTAGGCAGCCCACCAGCGACATTCAGCGAGTCCTGTGTACTACCTCAAGAACGACTCCCACTCGCCGGAGAAGAGCCCTTCACTTGTCTGTTAAAGGGTGCTCATCACAGCATCGTGGTGACTCACGCTGAGCAGACAGCCTGAATCTGGCTCGCCCCGCCCCACACAGGATTAGATAACGATTCAGCTTGTAAAGCGAAGCCCGTGCTCGTGGCGAGTGGTATTTATCCGACCAGGCGCCGGTTCGTCCACCTGATCTATACGCGTCGTGACATTCAGTTCCCGATGTATTTCGACTAGCTCGCGCTGCACAGTCAGCGAGATGTCGTGCGCATCGACCAACAACAACCCTGCGTCCACTGCGCGGTGAACATCGACCAGATCATATCGCCCAAGCTTCCAGTAAGGCGCGCGAGGAGCGGCCTTACTGGTGAACCGGTCAGGAGCAAAGCGAAATCAAGCTTTGGCGTATCCCTCGTCGAGAATCTTCTGGCGATTTGCCTGGATCATGAGGTGGTTGTTCGGATCAACCTTACCAAGCTCGTGTATCGCCGCGTCCCTCAGCACGCGCATGCCAGTCAGGTCGGCACGCGCGTCAGCCAATTTTTGCTCAAGCTCACGCGCGTAGTCTTTCCAGGCATCAAAAGCGGCGTTGGTTGCAGGGGGTGCTTTTGCCGGCTTTGACGTGGCGTGGGCGCCCGACATGTCCTTGCCGTCGCTGTACGCGTTCGCTGCGGACGAAATACGTCCGCAGAGCACGGTGACGAAGTGTCTTCGAGTCACCATTTGAGTTCTCCTTTTTAGCAGCCAGGTGGCGTTGTTAACGCCATGAGTACACGGATACGATTCGCAGTGCGAAGGTAATCATCGTGTTTCCTGAATTCGATAGACGAGCGACAGCCGCACGCCCTCAAGGGGCGCGTCTAGCTGAACGGTCGGCCTGGAAAATGACGATCAGGAAATGGCTGGAGGAGCTCTGGGGCGCCCTGATGGGAACGCGCCTAGTGGCGTGAAGCGGGTGGACAGAATAGGCGCCGCCGCGACCACGGCGAGCACCAGAAGCGACAGTACCATCGGCGGTATCGATGGCATGGCGGGGTGTGCGCCCAGCAAATCGCAGTACCCACATGCGCTGAGCGGGTCAGCCATCGCGTCATGTCCGGCACCAGCGTGCTGGTACATCGGGCAATCGGCGGACATGTGTTGGGGTACGGAGATATGGCGTTCGTGCGCAACGCCGGACACGAGGAGTTGGCTGACGACCGGCGCAAATACAATGAGCCACATGGCGATCAAGCCAAGCCATGCGGTCAGGTGTTTGCGGTGCTGGAGCTTCATGTAGTCGAACAAAAGAACATCGCCGATGTCGAGTTTAATAGCCTGTCAGATTCATGGTCTGATGCAAAACAAGAATTGCAATCCTTTTCCACTGGCGGCAGTCGGCCTGCGGACAGGAAGCCGTAATAGGGGAGTGAACCGCCTGTGCTGCGCGCTGTCGACACCCGTGTCATCGGCACTGTAGCACTAGTCAGAAGCACGCTTCGTCGCTATCCGGAGCGGCATAGCCGCGCACGTCCGTCAGGGCAAGGTTGCAGCAAGGTGCGGGTGCCATAATCCACGCACCTGTTGGCGCCACGCTGTACCTGAACGCAATACGCGGCGCCCGCCTTGCATCTCAACCGCGCCTTCAACGCGCCTGCACCACGCGAAGCATGTCACGCATTCGTCTACGAAAACTCGGCAGCCTGCTCGGATTGCTTGCAATCCTGATGAGCGTGCTCGCGCCGGCCATTTCGCAGACGCTCGTCGAACACCATCGCGCGGGTGCGATGCATTCGTCGTTCTGCGCGATGGGAGACATGGCCGCCGCCGACTCGCACGGCTCGCCGCATCACTCGCAGGCGCAGCACGGCGACGCC